>JACRNK010000109.1 GCA_016234985.1 Deltaproteobacteria bacterium | reverse complement strand
GCATACGATGATATTTAAAACAAGGAGCAAAAGCAGGGTTGAAAACCACCAGGCATGATACATGTTTTCCAGCCCGATGCGCAGGATTAATGGCGCCCATTTGCCATACTCCTCGCCATAAAACTCTGTCGGCTGGTTTTGCTGGATAACAGTGCCTATTACAGAAACTGTTGCAAGGCAAAAGAGTATAAACAGCGTAAATTTCAGAGAGCCAAAAGCCCCCATATCTTACTGCCGATAGTTTTCTTAGCTAAAGTTTTATCAGGCTGCACTGACGCTCCCAACTCGAATCTTGCAACCCATCACTTGGCGGCCCCTTTATACTGCTCAAGAAAACTCGCAGCCGACCTTCCTATATCGCTATTTGGATCCAAGCTATATACCTTTTCCCACGCTGACCTTGCCTCAGCAATATTCCCTCTTATAGCAAGGATAAATCCTTTTGACAGCCATATCCTCTGATACGTAGGATTTTTCTTTATCCCTTCCTCTATATACTTAAGCCCTTCGTCGGATCTGTTTGTATAATGGTATGCAAGGCCAAGGTCATTGTATGAATTAACATCATTCGGGTCAAGGGCAACCGCCTTTTTGTAATACTCTATCGCATCAATAAATTTGTGCTGGTCAAAATAGATATTCCCAACCTCTGCAAATGCCTTTGCATCATTAGGCCGCTCTTTTAATATCTTTTGAATTTCTGCCGTATAATCATATTGCGTAAATGGAGGCTGATTGACTGGAGGCTGAGCAGTTTCTACACCCTTATCCTGATATGCAGTTTGTGGAGTTGCAGCATCTTTTTTAGATGGCGTCCCTTTCATCTTTCCAATCACAACACCCACAACTAATGAAAGTATAACTAATCCTACAACAATAAAAATCTTTTGTTTATCCAAGATTCTCCTCCTTAACGGGAAAATTCTTTGTCTATAGTTTTTCTGATAGTAAGAACATCCTTACCCTGCTTAAAAAGCTCATACGCCCGTATCGCCTCATCCATGCAAACATCGCAAAATGCCGCATGCTCATCAACATAACAGGTAAGAAGACTCTTATGGCCAAAATGTTTCTTGCAATCGCAGTAACAGTAAAGGCTGTCAAGTATCTCCGGTATCTCCCTGGCTATCTCGTATGTTGATGCAATCTTGCCTGTGAATCTTGCAGGCGACAGGGTCGGCCTTGTCTCGCCGCCTCTGATAGTTGACACATCTTTTATAGTTTCTTCATTATTGCTGCCAAGATAGGAAGATAAGAGATACCCTCCGCCAAGACCAACGGCGGAAAGCACAATAAGGCCTGATATAAACCATTTTTTGCTATCCCTTGTGTGCGCTTGTGTTTGCCTTGCCATATCCAAAAAATTGTATCAAGAATCAGATTAACTTTTAATTAAGAGTTGATTATCTTTTTTTAATATCTGCTGTGGAATTTTAAACCGCCTTTTTAGGCAGAGAGGCATAATAGGCTTCTTTAGTCATCTTTTCTTCTTCGCCAAAGAGGATGCAGGTAGTTGGGCATCTTTTGGTGGGCTGGTCATCCTGAGGACACTTATCATAATTGATTACAGCAAGGTTATCTATCATCTCTATGCCGCCTTCTACACTGCAATCTTTCACGCACAGACTGCACGCTACACATGACACCTTGCATATCTTTCTTGCAACAGCGCCTTTATCTTTATTCCTGCAATAATTAAATATCTTATGCTCTGCCTGGTGCATCTCAATAATATCATTGCGTCAAACTTGCACGCCTCAACACAGTCTCCATAGCCAAGACAGCTATAGGTGCATGCCTTTTCTCCGCCTGTAAGATTAGCGGCAACGCACGTCCTCTCGCCTTTATAGACCGCATTCTTGACAGTCTCTTTTTCACCGCCCCTGCAGAGAACAACGGCAACAACCCTATCGGCTTTGACTGACTCTACGCCAAGATATTTTGCAATACTATCGGCTATACCCTGCCCCCCTGCAACACAGCCGGTTACAGAGGCTGTCCCGTCAAGAAGGGCCTCGGCAAAAACCCTGCACCCTGCCCTGCCGCAGCCGCCGCAGTTTGTATTGGGAAGGATGTTTAAGAGCGCCTCAATCCTCGGGTCTTCTTCAACCTTCAACTTCTTATCCGCATAGGCAAGAAAAAGCGATAAAACAGCGCCAATGCCGCCCATGCTTGCCATTGATATGATTACAATGTTGCCTGTCATACCTCTATCCTCTTATCAACCCTGCAAATCCCATAAATGCCAATGCCATCATTCCTGCAATAATTAACGTTATTGAAATACCCTGAAATACCCGCGGCACATCGGCAAATTCCAACTCTTCCCTGATACCGGACATCATCAGCATGGCAAGGGTAAAGCCAGCGCCAGTGCCGAAGCCGAAGATTATGCTTTCTATATAGTTGTAATCTCTCAGAACCATAAAAAGCGCAAGACCCAGAACAGCGCAGTTTGTCGTAATTAACGGAAGGTATATGCCCATGGCCCTGTAAATAGCAGGGCTGCTCTTTCGTATATACATCTCAACCAATTGCACCAGCGCGGCTATGGCTATGATGAAGGCGACATATTCAAGAAACGGCACGTTGAATTTCACAAGTATATAAGTGTATATGGGCCATGTGACCGCCGCGGTCAATGTCATGACAAATGTCGTGGCAAGCCCCATGTTGAGCGCATTCTCTGTCTTATTGGATACGCCGAGAAACGGACAGATGCCGAGGAAGTAAGTGAGAACGAAGTTATTTACAAGCGATGCTGATATGAATATAAGGATGAGTTTCATAAATACAGTTATGAGTTCGGAGTTGGGAGTTCGGAGACAAACAGTTAGGAGTTCGTAGTTGGTAGTTCGTAGTTACTACGAACCCCGAACTCAATACTCCAAACTGTGTTACTCCGAACTACGAACTCCTGACTCCGAACTACTTTTAATGACAGACCGTCTCCGCCTTTTTTCTTGACAGATAATTTACCAATGCGACCAGAAATCCAAATACAAAAAATGCGCCTGCGGGCAGAATCATCACTATCCATGGCTCAAACCAGTCGCCCAAAATTTTTATATCCAGTATGCTTCCAAACCCAAATATCTCTCTTATAAGCCCCATTACAGCAAGGCTCATGGTAAAACCTATGCCTATGCCAAGGGCATCCATAATAGACGGCATGATTGGATTTTTCTGGGCAAATGCCTCTGCCCTTCCCAGAATGATGCAGTTTACCACAATGAGCGGCACATACGGCCCCAATGCCTTTGATATGGGCGGAAACATTGCCGCAAGAAACATGTCCGCGACCGTAACATACAGCGCTATGATGACCACATAGGCTGCAATCCTTACTTGGGCCGGCACAATCTTTCTTATAATAGATACGCTGATATTTGCGCATAAAAGAACAAATAATGTGGCAAGACCCATTGCAATACCGTTTATAACTGAATTGGTAACGGCAAGAGCTGGGCAGGTGCCAAGCACAAGCCTGAACGGCGGTATGTCCTGCCAGAGTCCTTTTTTAAATTCGTGCCAAAGCGAGTTGGCCATTATTTAATTACCTCTTCCTGTGGAAACACCTTCAACACCTTTGCAACTGCGTTGTTTATATTTTTCACTACCGCATCCGAGGAAATGGTTGCGCCTGTTATTGCCTGTATCTGATTCGGTTTTTCAGGTTTGCGGTATTTAATATACTCTACCTTTGGTTTTATCTCAAGGCCTTTAAACTGGCCTTCAAATGCCGGTTCTTTTATCCTGTTGCCGAGGCCAGGCGTTTCATTCTGCTCCAAAACCTTTATGCCTTTGAGTTTGAGATAATCCATGCCAAGCCCAACCATAATCCTTATATTCCCCTGAAATCCGCCGCCGTCCGCAATGAATGCGATGCC
>JACRNK010000134.1 GCA_016234985.1 Deltaproteobacteria bacterium | reverse complement strand
TTATGGCTGTGGCGTTTCCCATGGCGCCAAGATACATGGCAATCTGGATAATGGTAAGGATGGTGGAAAATGTAATCCCCATCAGGGTTATGAAGAGCCGCCCTTTTTCATGAAAAAGCGTTTTTATCGCAAGCCAGAACATCTTTACCCTCTTATGACAAAGGGATATGTTAAGTTTAGCGGAAGCAAGGAATAAAAGCCATTAGGTTTTACTTTTAATTGCAGTTTTATACTTCAACACCGCCCTCTTTTGTCTCTTTTGCTTTTGTTTTTTTGTTTTAAGCCTTTTTATGTCTTCATTAGTAAGTTTTCCTGAAAGCCTTTCAATCCGTTCAACCAACTCGCGCCTTGCAAGGAAGCGGTTGATAGATTGGCTTCTGTCTTTCATGCACTTGACTTCTATGCCTGTCGGTATGTGCTTTATATAAACGCAGGTTGAAGTCTTATTGACCTTCTGGCCTCCCTTGCCGGAGGAACGGATAAATTTTTCCAGAATATCCTCTTCGCGGATATTAAGGGATTCCATCTTCTCTTTGAGCCATTTATTTTTTTCTTCACTTACTGCAAAAGTTGACATGGTTTGTACCTATCCCTCATCGGTGTAATCGCTTTTATAATCTGTGTAATCACTTTAATGTAACCACCTTAACCCCTCCCCCGCCTTCTGATTGCTCCCCCGTTCTATAGCTTTTCACCAACGGATGTTCTGATAGATGCTCCTGCACAGCCTTTGCAAGGATGCCCATGCCAACCCCGTGAATTATGACAACTTCAGAAAGTCCGGCAAGTGTTGCGTCATTCAAAAACTGCTCAAGTTTTGAGAGCGCCTCATCAACCCTCATGCCTATGAGGTTTATATTAGATGCAAGCGATGACTCCGGCATATCAGGCTTAATATCCCGTTTCTGCGCCTCTACGATTTTGCCTTTCTTCACTCCCACATCAGACAAAGAGACTTCCATCTCCATGTTGCCTGCCTTTACCTTTAGACGATTTTTCTTTTTAAGAATTTTTACGATAGTTGCATCATAACCGACAGATTTTACAAACACAACATCCCCTTGTTTGAGTTCATCTATGGAAAGAGGCTCAGTTTCAATCGCTTCATATTGCCTTATATTTTCAATAATCTGCTCCTGCGCGGATACAACCTCTTTGAGCAAATCTTTGGCCTTATCTTTACTGCTCTTTTTTATCTCCTCAAAAATGCCCTGCATCTGTCTTTTTATATCAGAGACAATCTCAGACGCCTCTTTATAAGCATTCGCAAGCGTTTCTTTTCTGCGGAATTCTGCATCACTCCGCAATTTCTCTGCCTGTTCTTCTTTTGCCTTGAATTCCGCTTTTTGCCTCATAACCTCTTCAAGGGCATCTTCATATTCCCTTCTCTTTTGATCAAGGCTCTGGATGAGGCTTTCAAGGTCAGCCTTTCTTTTGCCGAGCATCTCCTTTGCGGATTGTATAAGGCCTTCCGGTAATCCATATCTCTTTGCCGTCTCAATGGCAAAGGACTGCCCAGGCTCTCCGGTTCTTAACCTGTAAAGAGGCGCATGTGTGTTTGGGTCAAATTCCATAGATGCATTGAGCGTCCTGTCTTGCTTGTGGGCAAACACCATCTTGCTTATGGGCAAACACCTTTATATCCGTAAGATGCGTTGTGGCAAAAATTATGGAATCCTTTTCCTTGAGTTCCTTGAGAATTGCGCAGGCAAGGGCAGCCCCTTCCTCAGGGTCAGTCCCTGTGCCCATTTCATCTATAAGCACAAGGGTTTTGGAATCCGCCTTGCTGAGAAATTCCATCATATTCGCAAGATGGGCTGTGAATGTGGAAAGATTATCCGCAATAGACTGCCTGTCGCCTATATCAACAAGGAGATTATGAAAAAGCGGAATGGTGGTTGAACTGTCTGCCGGCACAGGTATGCCTGACACTGCCATAACCGATAAGAGGCCGATGGTCTTTATGGCAACGGTCTTGCCTCCTGCATTCGGGCCTGTTATCACCATAACCGTTTTATCCCATCCCAGATTGACATCTATCGGGATAATCTCTTTGGCCTTATTCTTCCGGGCAGTGGAATACAATAACAGTGGATGTTTCGCATTTACCAGACGCAAGACATTCTGCTCGTTAATCTCAGGCATCTGCATATGGAATTCTTCCGCAACTACGGCAATGCTATTAAGGAGGTCAAGGAAGACAAGGGTTCTGAATTCCCCTTCAATCTCATCTGTTATTTCCCTTACACGAGATGCCAGCTCCCTCAGAATCCTCATCACCTCGGCCTTTTCCCCGGCAACAATATTTTCATATTCATTGGAAAGGCCTATAACAGCGATAGGCTCTACAAATGCGGTCTCGCCTGTCCTTGACACATCATGCACAACGCCCGGCACCTGCCCCTTGGAATCCATTCTAACAGGAATCACCCATCTCCCCGACCTTTGGGTGATAAAATCGTCCTGTAAAAACACGGAAATGTTTTCATCCCTTGTAATCTCTTCAAGCCTTTTTCTTAACTTGTTCTCAAGCCTCCTTTTCTCTGCCCTCAGTTCCGCCAGCCCCGGCGATGCGCTGTCAAGGATATTTCCGTCCCGGTCAATGGAATTATTCAGAATGCGCAAGAGCTCCGGCTTGCCGGTTAAATTTGATATGAGTTCATTAAGGACAGCAAGCGTGGCATTCCCCCTAATCTGCAATGCTGCCTCACGGCCAGCCATGAAAAAATCCATCAGCCATACCAGCTCAGAAGGCTCAAGCATGGCATCTTCGGGACGGACTTTTTGCAAGACAGGGGCAATATCGTTAAAAGGCAGGATAGAGAGCGGCCTGTCATCCTGAGACATCCTCCGTATCTCTCCTATTAAGGAGAACCGCCTTTGAATCTCATCCCTGCTGAAAAGAGGCTTAATGGAGAGAATGGCATTTCGTGAGGCGTCGCTCTTTGCGCGCTGAGCGATTATCTCAAGGAGTTTATTGAATTCAAGCAGGTCAAGAGAATTTTGGGGAATCATGGCGTATATTTACAATCCTTTCCATAGGAATCCCATATACTTTTTAATTTTACCCGTAATGCTTGCCTTTTTGCACCAGTCAATAAGGTTTTCTCTGTCGCCGGCATATTGATACAAAGGCACGCCGTAGCCGCAGCTTGTCTTTACCTTTTCTATGTGTAGGAGTATCAACTGACGGACATAGGGAGAAATCTTATCTCTCATCTTCTCTTTCAATTCTTCGCCTAACGAGCTGTCTAAGGCTACAGCCTCTCCTCTGCCGTAAAGACGGAGAATCATCGGCATCTTGTCAAAGCTTGCAAACATCATGGTCAAACTTCCATTTTGCCGGAGATGAGTTGCTGTCTCGTTACCGCTTCCGGGGTAATCGGCATACACAACGGTCTTATTATCCAAAACCATCAACGTGTCATACCCCTTAGGAGAGAGATTTACATATTCATTTTTAAGGTCATCCGGCGCAGTGGCAACAAAAAATATTTTTTGAGCCTTGATAAAATTTACGAGCCTTTTGTCTAATTCTAAAAAAGTTTCTGCCATAGAGCCTCCCTTCTGTTAACTTTTTGGCCTGCGGCCTCCGAATACAGCAAATTCAAATACCTTAAAGTAGCAATCCACATCTTTAAATCCAATCTCACAAAGCCATTCGCATTGCAATTCAACCGGGGCAAGAATATTCGCCTCTTTATCCTGACGATGCGCAAATTCTTCAGATATCTGCTCGCGGCTCTTTTTAACTCTCTTTCTTTCATGAAAATCATACAAAGAATCTATAAAAAAATTATCCCATACGGATTCTATCCAATCTGTATGCGAAGCAACATGCTCCATATTGATAAACAGGCCGCCCGGCTTCAGAAGGTTGAATATCTCCGCGTATAATTCCTTCTTGCGCGTATCCGGCTGATGATGAATGGCCAGGCCGGATACAATAACATCAAACGGAGTTTTGGATGTTACGGAGTTAACCCATTCCGGCGCGCCGAAATCCACAAGAGCAAACTGCAAACTGGAAGCGTCGCCGCTCAACTGATTTTTTGCCTCTTTCAGCATAGGTTCTGAAAAATCTACAAGGATGCCTTTTGCCTGAGGATAATGCGCCAGAATTGCCTGCGAAAGTATGCCGTTGCCGCAGCCCAAATCCAGAAAACGTTCAACCGGGATGCCTCTTGCTGCCACGAGTCTCAGCATGATGTTAATCTGTTCTGCGGCAAAAGGGATGCCTCCGCGAACTCCTTGAAGAAAGGTCTGCACGAGCGATTCGGTTTTCCAGACAACGCCTTTTTTTGTCATAACATTATCTCCTGTTTTCTCATCTTGAATACTACTCTCTTTCAATTGTAATCGGCAGAGGAACTTTATCTTGCAATGCCTTCAACGCAATATCCTTTGCTCGTTCCCAAGCTCTGCTTGGGAACGCAATTGCTGTTGAAGCTCCAGCTTCGTAAAAAAGATTTTGAAGCAGGAACTTCCGGGACATCTGCATTCCCAAGCTGGAGCTTGGGAACGAGAAGCTGTTGCCTAACAACTTATTATCCAGTTTCCTGTTATCTTCACTTTTCGAGTGCTAACCAGAAAAGCAACTTTTTCATTTATGACTGTCACTCTTTTGATAAGCTCATTTTTCATTTCATCCGGCCTTCCTTCAAAAATCTCAAGTCTTATAAGCGGCATATATCAAACCTCCTTTTGAACTTTATTACCTTTGTAAGAAATCACCAGCACCCCTGCCATCACCAATATCATTCCGATAATCTGTATAAAATCCATCTGCTCGCCAAGAAATATGTAGGCAAGGATTGCAGTGGACACAGGCCCGATAGAACTGACAATAGCCGCCCTGCTGGCGCCTATCCTCTTTATTCCCATAGCCAATGTTACCACAGGGATAAATGTGGAGATAATCGCCAGTAGGAAGAGTATCTCCCACACCTTAATGTCATGCGGTATGTAAGCACCATGCCATGAACCTATAAAGGCAAAGGCGCAGGCTGTTGTTGAGTATGCTGAAATCTTAACAGAAGAAACCCTTTTGCTCAATGCCTCTGTAAGAATATAACTCAAAGCGCCTACAAAAGCTGAAAAAAGCACAAGCCCTGCGCCCAAAAGGTGGCCGTTCAGATTTCCGTTAAAAACCTTAAGAGCCAAAACCAAGCCGCCGTAAGTCAGCACCAGAGCAAATAGTTTTCTGCCGCCTATCCTTTCTTTAAATAAAATCGCTGTAAGTATCACCACCATCGTCGGAAATGAATAAATTATTGTCCTCTCCAGTGACGCATCAATGTATAGAAGACCGTAAAAATCAGCAAGCGCTGAAAGATAAAAGCCGACAAGGCCGCTTAATATAATTACAATAAGGTCTCTTATACCAACCCGCTCTGATTGATAGATGAAGAGAAGCCCCCAGAAAAACGGCAAAGCAATGGCAAACCGCAGCGCCAGAAGCGTTACAGGGTCAATGCCGTAAGCATAGAGAATCTTGGCAAAGATGCCTTTAGCTGAAAAGGTTACAGCAGCGACGGCTATGAGTATATAACCTGTTAATGATGAATTTTGATTTTGCATAAAATCCCCTTTATTCACAGTTCACGCTCAAAAATGTCCCAGATGCAAGGCGACAAGGAGCTAGCAGCGGAGCATACGCTTTTAGTATGTGAGCAGCACAGCGACGAAGGCAACGCAGCAGATGGGCTTTTTTCAGCGTGAACTCAAAAATAAAAAGGCCGTGAGCTCTACTTGCCCACGGCCTTTTTCAACATGATTTAGTTTTTTGTTTTTAACTCTATAAGGGCGTAATGCCTTACGCCACTACACTGAACTCCAAACTAAAAAGGCTATGGGCAATGATATGCCGTGCCACCATCTGAGGTGGATGGCAACCTGCTTTATGTTGAGAGTTTTTATACCCATAGGCCTTTTCATAAATTATTCAAGAGCACTATACATGAAAATCGTTTGCCGCGTCAAGATTTTTAGATACCTCTCCAAAAAGACAGGTTGACATAACCGATATTAAAGCTAAACTTAATACAAGCCTATGAAAGGAAACTATAAATGACAAATGCACAAATATTGATAGTTGAGGATGAAGGGTTTGAAGCTATGCTCATACAGGACGCATTAAAGCGTCTGGGATATGGTATTGCCGGCATTGTGCCTTCAGGAGAAGAGGCTGTCAAAAAGGCAGAAGAACTGAGGCCGGATCTGGTTCTCATGGATATTGTGCTGAAAGGCAAAATGGACGGCATTGAAGCTGCCAATCAAATCCATAAATGCTGCGATATTCCTGTGATATATCTTACCGGCCTTACAGGAGACCAATTGCTTGAAAGGGTTGAGCTTACCGAGCCTTTCGGCTATATACTCAAGCCGTTTCAGGAAAGGGAATTGCACACCGTTATAGAGATAGCCCTCTACAAGCACAGGCTGGAAAAGAAATTGGAGGAGAGCGAGGAGCGGTTTCATGCTGTAGCCGAATCTGCCGCAGACGCCATTATCTGCCTGAAATCTCCTGATATTATTTATTTCTGGAACAAAAAGGCGGAAGAGATGTTTGGATATTCAGCGGCTGATGTTATGGGAAAAACTCTACATAACCTGATAGTGCCGGAAAAATACCGTGAAAAGTCCTATGCGGCTTTAAAAACCTTTTTTCAAATGGGGGCAGGCCCTGTTGTCGGCAAGACTGTTGAAGTGTATGCCTTGCACAAGAATGGAACAGAGTTTCCTGTAGAGATATCTATTTCGGCCATGAACATACGCGGAAAATGGCAGGCGACCGGCGTTATCAGAGACATCACTATTCGCAAACGGATTGAGAAAGAATTGAATGACGCTGTCAGCCAGATAGAGAAGGCAAAGAAGGAATGGGAGGCTACATTCGATGCGATAAAAGACCCCATTTTTATGCATGATAAGGAATTTAAGATCATAAGGGCAAACAAGGCATATCAGAGGATGGCAGGAATGAAGTTTAAGGAATTTATAGGCAAATCTTACTACGAGGTCTTTCCAAAGATGGACGGGCCTTTAAAGATGTGCCTTAAAGCAATGGAGTTACAGGATGAAGAAGATGAGGAGATATCTTTTATAGGCAAAACCTTCAAGGTGAGATTTTTTCCTATAAAGGACGCGGATGAAAGGTATCTCTATTCCGCCCACATCATTGAGGATATAACAGAGAAAAAGGGAGCTGAGGAAAAAATCAAGGCGGAAATGGAAATAACCACGCATCTTCTTATGATTGCCGAGGCCACCAGCCATACAACTGATATAGATAAGCTCATGGAGCAGGTGGTTAGCTGCTGCTGCAGTATTGTGGGCTGCGATCTATGCCTTTCATACATGTGGGATAAGGAGAGAAAATATTTCAAACCGTCTCATGCGGCAGGACTGAGCAATGCACAGATGCCTCTGTTCAGGTCTGAAACGTTGGATGAAAGCGTTGGATTTGTGAACAAGGCATTGGATGAAAAGGGGCCGGTGGTAGAAAATGTAGGGGCGGGTCTTGCACCCGCCCAAAAAGGGCAACCGCAAGGGTTGCCCCTACCCTGGCTTCCCAATATCAAAACAATCGCCGCCATCCCCCTGCTCGGCCACAAAGGGCGTCTTGGTTTCATGATAGCGGCATATAACAAAACCAGAGAATTTCACCAAAGGGATATGCGTATTATGAGCGGCATATCAAACCAGGTTTCCATTGCCCTTGAAGAGGCAAGGCTCTATAGGGAATCCATTGACAGGGCAATGGAGCTGGCGCACAGGATTGAGGTCATACAGGCCATGCATGAAATAGACAGGAGCATCCTGTCAACCCTTGAGCCGCAGGAGATTCTGGAGACTGCAGGCAGGATGGTTTCAACTGTCATACCTTGCGACAGGGTAACCATTGCCACTGTTGATAAAGACAAAGGCGGTTTCAGATATGCCGCAGGCCTCGGGGCCCAGGTTTTGCAGAAACTGGGCTTCGTCACATTTGACCAGACAACCGCAACAAAGATATTGCAGACAGGGATGCCTGAATATGTGCCTAACCTGAAAGAGCTGCCCGACCTCTTGCTGACAGAAAAGAAACTTCTGGAGGATGGTTTCCTCTCCCATATCAGGATGCCTATAACAGTAAAGGGCGAAATTACCGGCATATTAACGGTTGGAGCGAAAAGACCCTCTGCCTTTACTGCAGACGACCTTTCCACTTTGGAAAAACTGGCCTTTCTTATAAGCGTGGCCATGGAAAACGCAAGACTTGTAACAGACCTTCAGGAACTTTTTATTGGCACTTTAAGGACCCTCTCAGAGGCCATTGACGCAAAATCTACATGGACAAGAGGACATTCCGAGAGAGTTACGAAATACGCCCTGTCAATTGCAAGAGAGATGGGGCTGGATGAAAAATCACTGAAAGACCTTGAGATTGCAGGGCTTCTCCATGATGTGGGCAAGATCGGCACATACGAGGGCATCCTTGATAAACCGGGAAAGCTTACAGATGAAGAATTAAAGATGATGAGACAGCATCCTGGAAAAGGCGCTGAGATACTTGCGCCAATAAAACAACTGAAAGATATAATCCCTGGCATAAAACATCACCATGAATTTTACGACGGCACAGGTTATCCGGACGTATTGAAGGGCGAAGAGATACCGTTGATGGCCAGAATCCTTTCCGTTGCTGATACAGTTGACGCAATTACCTCTGACAGGCCTTATAGAAAGGGAAAACCTATGGATGCAATTATTGCAGAATTGAAGAAATGCTCAGGCGCTCAGTTTGATTCAAAGGTTGTGGAAGCATTCTTGAAAACCTTATAGGCATTCTTTCCCTTGTCAGTAAAAACCCCATCTGCTATACTTAACACGTTGCTGAAAAAAACATTTTTACTGTCTTTGCGAGCAAAGCGAAGCAAACTCGCTCTTAAATAAATTAACAAGTTATGAGATTGCTTCGTCGCATACGCTCCTCGCAATGACCAAAAAAAAGGAGACTCTCATGCCTGAAAAAATAAAAAATATTATCAACGGCAAATGGATAAATGCCGTTCATGGGAAAACTCTCAAAAGCATCAATCCTGCCGATACATCAGACATTGTAGGCATCATCCCCCGTTCAGGACAAAAAGACATAGACATGGCTGTTGCAGCAGCGCGCAATGCCTATGAAAAATGGCGGCTTACCCCTGCCCCCAAAAGAGGCGAAATCATCCTGCGCGCAGCCGAACTGCTCAGTAAAAGAAAACAAGAGATGGGCGAACTGGTTACCCGTGAAATGGGCAAAGTCCTGCCTGAGGGCCTTGGCGATGTGCAAGAGGCCATAGATATGGCCTACTACATGGGCAGCGAAGGGAGGAGGCTTTCGGGCGAGACAGTGCCCTCTGAACTGCCCAATAAAGACTGCAAGTCAGCCCGTGTTCCAATCGGGGTCTTTGCCCTGATTACGCCGTGGAATTTTCCCACAGCCATACCTGCATGGAAGATTTTCCCTTCCCTTGTTTGCGGCAATACTGTTGTATTCAAGCCTTCAAGCTATACGGCTGTATGCGCCTCAAAGCTGGTGGAAATTTTAGTTGAAGCGGGCATTCCCAACGGCGTATTGAATCTTATTCACGGAACCGGAGAGGAAACAGGAGAATATCTTGCAACCCATCCGGGAATAGACGGCGTTTCGTTCACTGGTTCAACTGCTGTAGGTGAAAAGCTGGCGAGGATGTGCGGCGCATTAGACAAAGAGGTGTCGTGCGAAATGGGCGGCAAAAACGCCATAATCGTTATGGATGACGCAAAGCTGGAACTTGCTGTTGAAGGCGCAATATGGGGCGGCTTTGGCACAACAGGACAGAGATGCACGGCTGCAAGCCGCATTGTGGCACACGAGGCGGTTTATAATAAATTTCTCAAGATGTTCACAAATGCCGCTTCAAAACTAAGGCTCGGCTACGGCCTTTTAAAAACAACCGATGTGGGGCCGGTAATAAATGATTCGCAGATGCAGAAAATTCTTAACTATATTGAAATAGGCAAAAAGCAAGGAGCTAAACTTGTTACCGGCGGCAAGGCATATACAAAAGGCGGCTGTGCAAAAGGTTATTTTATAGAGCCGACCATATTCGCCGATGTCCAGCCAAACATGCGCATTGCGCAGGAAGAGATATTCGGCCCGGTAGTATGCGT
>JACRNK010000133.1 GCA_016234985.1 Deltaproteobacteria bacterium | reverse complement strand
CGGAAGGATGAGAATATTTTATAAGGGAGATTTGATTGCAGAGGAAGAATGTCTTGCCAAATCACAACAAAATAAATCGGAAAAGGTTAGAAAAAGAGGGCCTATAACTAACAAATCTTATGAAAGGATTTCCTTGCAACCGTGACATTTTTATTTTGCTGTTAACATGACATATTGACTTTGCTGCGACATTGAAAATTGGAATAAAATGTAAAGCTTATAAACATAGGTAACACCCAAGAGTAAGAGGAGAGCCGGGGCGATAGCTTGTAAAGGAGGGGTAATTGCTAACTGGGTTTGTTTTCTACTTTTGAATAAAAATAATAGCTGATAACCAATACTAAAACAATAACGGCATGCATTCCCAGTTGGACGACACCGCTCCACCATTCTGCCTCGCCCATGGCCAGTTTCATCTGCACAAGCAGGATTCCCCTTATGCTGGCGATGACTCCTATAAAAAGGAAGGGGTTGAGTGAAAATACATGACGTGTCAGCTGGCGCAGCACCTGTCTGAAAAGCTCCATAATAATGAGCACAAACATCAAATCGCTGATGATATGAGAAATTGAGTGCTGCGTATAATATATGAAATCTGAAAACGCCTCTACTATCAGGAGCCCGGCAACGCCGATAATGCCTACGGCGACCATAATCAGAATAACATCATCAAAATAAACCAGCCATTGATTGATGCGGCTGACGATACGGCCTTGTTTGGGCGTTTCAGATGAATTGGTCTTTTGCATACAAAGCTCCTTTCCTGCAATAGATTATAGCAGAGTATCTGATATGTGCAAAAAAAATCTTTTATGCGTAAAGATAAACCACTTTCTTAATTTGTCGCTCCATCATCAACCGGCTTCATATCCCTGCCGTCATAAAAAGGCGTGAATATCACATACGCAACAGATGGTTCGCTGTCTGTATTTACAAAGTAGTGCAATATCCCTCTTGGGATGAATGCAATATCACCCCGCCTCATGGGGAGTTCATCCTTGCCCAGATGTAAGACTCCCTTCCCCTTTTTTACAATTACTGTCAGGTCATGTGTCTCGTGGATGTGCGGCTTTTCCCTGTCCCGAATCTGGATTATAAAATGGCTGGAGTCTTGATTGTTGAAAATGGGCGTGACCTTTATATTCTCATCTTTGCTTATGGGATTTCCTCTGACAATCTCTCGCCATGTTTTTGAAAAAAGCCCCGCATCGTTATAGGAATAAATCTTCCCTTTTGGATAGGTGCAGCCGAGGAGGGGGAGAAGAAGGAGAAAAAGACATAGGTGTTTTGCAAAATTCATGGAAATATTCTGTATATATCTTTGCGATTAGCAATGCGCTGGCAAATTATCAAGTTGTTTTTCTTATCTATAGTGATTCCGATTCTGTAGTCTCCAATCCGAATCTTGTATTTATCTGGATAACCCTTCATACGTTCAATATATCCCAGCGAAAAAGGATTTGCAGTCAATAATTCTTGAAAAACTATGCCTTCAGCTCGGGTCTGAATTTCTTTCGGCAAGCCTGATAGTTCTTTAAGAAAACGTTTGGTATACTCAATTTTCCACATTGGTCTTCAATGATTGATAATATTTTTTCGCATCTTCCACCGAGAGTCTTTCATCATTACTAGCATCGTCAATCAATTTTGATAACCCATAGTTTTCTATAACTTCCTCTATTCGCTCAAACTCTTCAATAGGCACTTGAACGGCAAATGGTTTCTGTTGTTCATCAAGCACTATTTTTTTATGTAACGTTAACATTATTACCACCTCCTTGATTTTATTTATATTTTAGCACATAACGTTTGGGTGTGCCACCATGTCGGTCTCAATCCAAGGGTTAGATGCTCTTTCTCCCGTTTTCCTGCTCGATTGATAGGAGCATCTTGCAGATCGGATAGTTAGAGTGCGTAGGTTGGGTTGCGTTTTTCAACCCAACGATTTATTGCAATGGTTTGTTGGGTTTCGCAAAGCTCAACCCAACCTACACGGTTGCCACCACTAAAAATTATTACACCCCCGCCCTTCTCTTATGCCAATCCGTTGCCTGCTCATAGGCGTAGGCTGTTTTCAGGACTGTCTCTTCATCAAGGGGTTTGCCGAGTATCTGCAAACCGATGGGAAGGTTGTCTTTTGTAAATCCGCACGGGATGGATATTCCCGGAATGCCTGCGAGGTTGCAGGAGATGGTGAAGATGTCTGAGAGATACATGGTAAGAGGGTCTGCTGTCTTTTCGCCAATCTTGAATGCAGGTGTTGGCGCTGTTGGCGTTAAAATCACATCGCACTTTTTGAACGCATCTTCAAAGTCTCTTTTTATGAGCGTCCTGACCTGAGACGCCTTTTTGTAATATGCGTCATAATAACCTGCTGACAGGGAATATGTGCCGAGCATAATCCTTCTTTTTACCTCCGGCCCAAAGCCCTCATCCCTTGTCTTGCAATACATATCCATCAAGCCCCCGGCATCCTTTGCCCTGTGCCCGTATTTCACGCCGTCAAATCTTGCGAGGTTTGAACTTGCCTCTGCTGTTGCAACAAGATAGTAAACTGCAATGGCATAATCCGTGTGCGGCAGGCTTATATCAACAACCGATGCGCCCTGTTTCTTCAATATCTCTATGGCTTCTTTCACAGCCTTTTCTATATCTTTGTCAAGACCTTGAATAAAATATTCTTTTGGGATTCCGATTTTTAATCCTTTCACATCCTTTGTTAAAGCCTTTGTATAATCAGGCACAGGCGCATCTATGGATGTTGAATCCTGCGGGTCACAGCCCGCCATCGCGTTCAGCATGATGGCGGAGTCCGTGACATCTTTTGTCATTGGGCCTGCCTGGTCAAGGGATGACGCAAAGGCAATCATGCCGTATCTTGAAACCCTGCCGTATGTCGGTTTTAAACCCACGACGCCGCAGCACGATGCTGGCTGCCGGATTGAGCCGCCTGTGTCTGTGCCAATGGATGCAGCGCACTCGCCTGCTGCCACGCTTGCGGCAGAGCCGCCGCTTGAGCCGCCAGGAACCCTTTCAACATTCCAAGGATTCTTTGTGGTAAAGAATGCGGAATTTTCCGTGGATGAGCCCATGGCAAATTCATCCATATTGTTTTTGCCGAGAATTACTGCGCCGGCGTCTTTTAATTTTTTTATGACTGTTGCGTCATACGGTGGGACAAAGTTATTAAGTATTTTTGATGCGCAGGTGGTCAGGATTCCCTTGGTGCAGAATATGTCTTTGACTGCTATTGGAATGCCTGTAAGCGGCGTTACATCCTTGCCGGAGGCAAGTCTTTTGTCAGCCTCTTTTGCCTGTTTTATGGCATCTTCTTTTGTAACTGTGAGGAAAGCCTTTATTTTACCGTCTACTGCATCAATCCTCTTTAAGAATGTCTCTGTCAGTTCTAAAGAGCTTGCCTCTTTTTTCTTTAGCTTTTCGTGCAGCTCGTGGATGGTTAAATTGTAAAGTTCCAAAGTGGTCTCCTTTATTCAATTATCCTCGTCACCTTAAAACATCCCTTTGCTTTTTCAGGCGCATTGCTTAATATCTCATCCTGCGGCAGGGATGGTTTTGCCTCATCTTTTCTGAATATTGTTTTTGGCGATATTGTATAACTTGTAGGCTCTACGGCTTTTGTATCCAATGTGCCGAGCTTTTCCACATGGGTCAGTATCTTTGCCATTTGTGAAGCATAAAGTTCGGTTTCCTCTTGAGAAAGCGCAAGCCTTGCCAATTTCGCCGCATGTTCCACATCTTTTTTTGTTATTGCCATAGCATCTCCAATGAAAATGTTTTAAGTAGAGTTATCATAAGGCAGGGTTATATTCAAGCCATTTTTGCCTTTTGGATGTTGGGCTTGCATAAATCAACATAGTGTGTTAGAAAATTCAAGATAAAACCCGTTAGAAGGCTCCTTTAAAATAGATTTAACCGTTCAATATAACGACTGATTTTTTAGAGCGGCCTTCTAACGGGGTAAATGGAGAAATTATGCAGCTTGGCTTCAATGAAAATGTAATACATAGAGGAACGGTCTATCATATCCAGACAGAGGACGGCGGCAGGAAAAATCCTGTAATAACCACGCTCCTGTTTAAGGAAGGCATCATTCTATCCTCCAAAAGGACGAGCTATGCGGATATTATCAAGTCTGACAAGCTTGACCTCGTTGTAAAAGAGATTATGCGCGACCAGCACGGCACTATGTTAAAAAACTTAAAGGGCGGCGTATTTGATAAAAAGGAAGAAAAGGCTGCGCCGCAGGTGAAACCGGCAGAAAAGATAGTGGAGGAAAAAGAAGGCGGGCAGCTTATTTCGGAAAAAAGCCTT
>JACRNK010000097.1 GCA_016234985.1 Deltaproteobacteria bacterium | reverse complement strand
GCTCCCTGAGGAAACTTAATTTCTTTTAAGGGACGGCTTACAATGTCAGCCGTCTCCATAGCCACTGTCTCAATAGCTTCGACCCTTTCTTCCATCAATTGGGTTACGGCAAGTATCTTCCCTCTTCTTACAAATTGCAGTATGCCGCTGACAGACGCAAGCCTTGGGGAGACGCCCACATCTATGCCTATGGTGGAAACCATGGAAAGGTATTCCGGCTTATCAATAAGCGAAATGCATCTGTTTGCGCCCAGCCTCTTTGCCAGAAGAGAGCTTAATATGTTCGCCTCTTCATCATTGGTAACCGCGATAAATGCGTCGATATCCATCACGTTTTCTTCCATAAGCAGGTTCTGGTCCGTGCCGTCGCCCCTTATAACTATTGCCTTATTCAACCTGTCTGCAATAAACTCCGCCCTTTTCTCATTTCTTTCGATAACCTTTACGGAAAATCCCTTTTTCTCAAGCCACTGGGCAAGGTAAAAACCAATATCTCCGCCGCCGACCAGCATAATCTTATTGCCTGTCTTTTCTTTTCTGCCAAGGAGTTTTACAAGATTCGGTATCTCTGCCGGAACGGTAACCGCAAAAACAAGGTCTCCTGCAAGAAGAACTGTTAAGCCGTTTGGTATTATGGTTTCGCTCCCCCTGTAGATGGCTACTATTATAACCCTGTGGTCAGGATGAAGGTCTTTCAGGTCTTTGAGTTTCTGCCCCACAGCGCCGCATGTCGGGGTGAGTTTTATGCCAATCAATTTGACTTTTGATTCGGCAAACTCAGCCACATCTACCGCGCCAGGCACCTCTATTATTTTCAGGATTCTCTCTGCCGCAGCCTTTTCCGGATTTATATTAAAATCCAGATCCAGATAGTCCTTTTCAAATATCTGCGTGTAGTTGACATAGTCAGGCTCCCTTATCCTTGCAATCTTTTTAGGAACCCTTGACTGGCTCCCTGCGATAAGGCAGGCTATCATATTCACCTCATCGCTGTCAGTCACGGCAATAACCATGTCAGACTGCTCAACGCCGGCATCCATCAAAACCTTTGGATTGCTGCCGCTGCCGTGTATAACCTTTACATCCAGGCTTTCAGATATTTCCTTGATCCGTTTCTCATCCCTCTCTATGACAACCACATCCTGCGCCTCAGAGGAAAGCCTTTTTGCAATCGTGTGGCCCACAACACCGGCGCCGATTATTATGACCTTCACCCCGTTAGACCTCCTTTCACCAACTGTTAGGAACTTTGAAGAACCTCGCCATAAACCTAATTATTTAGGTCTAACTGGGTTCATTCATGCCTCCATCCGTACAATCTTATGGAATCTCTGATAAATTCTTTTCTTTCTGCATAACCGCTTTTCTTGCCGCTGCTGCCAAAGCGCTTGAGACATTTTTACTTTTAGAAATATGCTGCACATCTTTTTCATTTAACTGGTTTAAAAGCCGCAGAGCGACCGTCAAAGGCGCCTTCGGATTATTTACCATGCCTAATTTGACAGTATATTTTTTAAGCCACTCCTTGTTATTCGCCACCTGTCTGATTAGATCGTCTGATACGCTTCTGGAATTTACCACCTTTACAATCTCATCTTCGGTAATCCTTGGGTTTTTCAGCACTGTGGAGGAAACAAGCTTATTGGAATCTTTCAGAAGTATATCTCTTGCCTCTTTATTCCCGAGCAGGGCAAGTTTAATCTTTCCTGAAACATTCAGATGCTGTATCCTTTTATAAAGGCTCTCCTTCTCTGCCTCTGTAACAATCTCTTTCTCTTCTTTCAATTCAGCGTCAATGGCAGGCGCCTCTTCCTCCGATGGCGCAACTTCCTTTTCTATCTCCTTTATCTGTAAAGCCTCTGCTTCAACATGCGCAGACACAGTCTCTTGTTTTGGAACTATCTTTCCGACCGATATAAGAAAGGCCTCAACCCTGTCAATAACAGATTTGCCCACAGACGGGTTTGTCTTAAGCGCATCCAAAAGGGATGGGTTGCGCATGAGCCTTGTCTGGTTTTCCGCTATGACATTTGCCACGCCCTCATGGGCATTTGAGGCCATAAATGCCAGGGTTTCATCATCTGTTTTGCGGTTTAAGGCCGCCATGACAAGTATGCCGTCGTTATCCTTATGTATATTGACAACGGTCTTTATTGCAAGGGGGTCTAAATCGCCGTCCAAAACCGTGAGCAATAAATGTGATGGCATGGATTCAAGGCTTTTCTTTGCCGTTTCGCTGACCTCATGCTCGGCATCGCCGATAAGAGCGGACAGGACGATAACCAGGTCCTTTGGCCCCATAGGAAGCACAGCCTTTGCAGCCATAAGCCTTGTCTCTCTGGGGGTTTGTGGGGAAACAAACTTTTCAAGATTAGACGGTATATTCATATCCCGACATCCTCATCTTCTTCTTTTTTCAGAACCCTCTCTCTTTTTCTTATCTTGTCTATTGCGTTTGGTATTGTCTTCCTTAAAAATATGCCGAGAAACCTATTGACAGGGTTAGACCTTTTCAGGAACGGCAGTATGGATTTTTTTCTCGCCCCAAGTTTTACTAATTCTTCGTGGATAATATCATTTTCAGGGTCAAATCTTAACCCCTTTTTTAAAACAGCAATGGCCCCTTTTTTATTGTCAGCCTTGAGATATACTCTGGCAAGATTTATGTAGTATTCCGTCTTATAAAATTCTTTCTTCACCGCCCTTGTGCAAAGCTCAATCCCGAGTCCTATCTCTCCCCATCGCATTGCGGCGCACATTCCGTAATAAGACATATATTTTGCATTTTCCTTATCCGCTTTGTATGCCTTTTCAAAAGCCCTTGTCGCCTTTTCCAGGTTGTTGTCTTTAAGAAATGACAGTCCTTGCCTGAATTGCTCTTCAGAAGATTCCATTGCCATTAAATATTCCTCTCATAAATAATTCTAAGACCGTCAAGTGTTAAGAATTCATTTACATGTTCAATTGTCCTGCTCTCCGGCG
>JACRNK010000096.1 GCA_016234985.1 Deltaproteobacteria bacterium | reverse complement strand
GTCTTGAGACCCCCGGATTTTCCAGCAATATATCGCTGCCTGCGCCCCTGCCGATTGTAGTCTCAGCCTTTGCAATTGCATATTTGTTGACAACCTTATCCGCAAGCGTGAGGATTAATTCAGCGCCTTTTACTGACGATGAGGCGCCCGGCTTCTTTATGTAATGCGCTGTCAAGCTCTTTGGCAACTCATCCTTTGGAGAAATTGCATCGGGCGCTGGCATCATCTGTATATCATCAAAAACCTCTATGGACGGCACACAGCCCTTTTGACCGAAGAGATAGAGAAGAAGGCCGTCCTTGGGCTGTTCCTGTGAATGTGCGCCGTCAGGGAGATAATTAAACGACGGCCTCCCTTTCAGGCAGATGCAAAAACCCATCTTATCGCCGCATTTTGTTGCAATTATGCTGTCAGCGCCTTTTTGAGCCAAGTCATTAAGCACCTTTTCCATATCAACCATGTCCGCTGTAAATTTATGCGCCGGCCGCTTTTTAAAATAAACAAGCGTGCTTAAAAGGAGCTTTTTTTCCACCTTATAAAAAACAAGTTCGCCTGTTCCAATGCTTCCATATGCGTCAAAGAATTCCTGTACCTCAAGAAAGGAAAATCCCTCCTTTTCTATTCTTCCGGAGGCATACGGCCTTCCGCCGACCGCAAATAGATATACTTCATCGCCCTTTCCTGAAATTATGAAAAATCCGTCAGGCGCCGCCTGGATTATGTCATAAAATACGGCGTCAAATCTTTTTATATCGCAGTTTTTTTCCTCAAACAATTTTGTGGTTGATGGAAATATTGGCGTCATGGTGCCCCCTTATACATCTTCATCATTTTTACATCTTTTCAGAGTTTGAAGAAATAACTATATATCATAATGCTCTGAAAGGTTCTCCTGATGTTGCATTTGATATTATTTTTTGTAATTTCAAAAAAGCTGGGCAACCCAGTCAGAAATAATTTCTTTCATTGGTCTATTTAAAATTAGCCTCAAAATAATGCTGATAGCTACTATAATCGTTCCTAAAACAAAGATGCTTAAAACCAGTATATTCTTTCACCGCTGTTTGTTACTTATTCTCTTTTTTTGAAGAAATAATCAGCGATCTTAATTCGTTTACGCCTATGATAATATTTGCTTTCTTAAGACTCTCTATAGCATTTTTAAGATGTTTTTCTGCCTTACTGGTCTCACCTATACTTTCATATAAAACCCCATTTCGCCCTTCAGCAAACCCTATTAGCCTTGATAAATTTTTTTCATCTGTAAACTCCATTTCTTTTAAACGAGTAGCGTAAAGAATTAATCGATCTTGGGCATATATCGCCACCTCAGGATACCCCTCTCTGAATCTCTTGATTGCTTCTCCCTCTTCCCAAAAAAGACCACTCTCAAGATAAAGTTTAAATGTTTTTCTACTTGCATTATCAGTAATATGTAAAGAAATTACTCCCCCGATTATTACTCCTATTAAACAACCTACAATAAGGTACAACCAATTTTGCTTTGTTAATTTCATTATCACCTTCTTGGAATAGGTATAGATGAAGGTTCTACAAATTTCTGAAGCAAACATCCCTCTATTTTTCGGCCCCAGTGCTTTTTTTACCGGGACAGCCTGGCATCCCCTTTTCCCCCCTTATTTCAAATCATCCAACTCTGGGTATATCGTGTAAATGACGTCCAGTATGTCGGTCTGAATCTTGCCAATAGACAAACCTACTCCTTTTTTTATTTGCTCATATTCTGCTTCCAAGCATAGACCTTGGCTGACGTTTAAAATCCGAGACAAATCCGATATTGCTTTCAGAGCAAGTTTGCAGATTTCTATTGCACACTGTTTTTCAATCATTCTATTATCCCCATACATTATTCATAAAAAGAGAAAATACATCTATCACTTTCCCTTTTTAAGAAGATTTTTTAGTTCATTAGGCGCAAGTTCTGGATGTTGCTTATAAATTTGGTGGCATATTTCAAAAATACTAGCCATAGCTTCAGCAATTTTACGAATATTTGTCTCTGGAGATAGATTCAAGTCTCTTGTAAGCTTGGCGGCTTCATCTAATAATTTGCTTGCTTCAACAAGTTTTTCGTTCAATTCTTTAATATTCGGTAGCATATTCACCTCACTATTTTATGGATGACACATACCAAAGTCCCATTCACCCTGTGCAGTACACTTATTAAGACAATCGCCGCAAGGACCTTTCCATTTTTGCATTATACATTGCACGTACCTGTCTATACAGTGTTGCTTCGTGTCATCCTTACACTGTTCCGGTGGTTTTGGCGGATTAAGTGGTATCGGTGGAACAATCGGAGGATTCTTGAACATCTGCGTAATCGTGCCAATCGTAATAGCGCCGACACTTGCACACAATGCCGGATTGGAGATACATATAGCTGCTATCGCTTGCACAAATAGTCCGGATGGATCCGTATAGCTCACAGGATTGTTTGCCACATAAACATAAGGATTAAGTTCTTGAGGACTTAACAATTGGTCAGATAGAAGATATGGAATATTTAGATCGCCTGTTAGAGATAAAGAAGGGTCTTTTGTTATCAATCTCCCAATTTTTGGATCATAATATCTTGCTCTGTAATAATATAGCCCTACATCCTCATCCCACTCCCTTGCTGTAAAGGTAAAAGTGTTTTTAACCTTGTCCCCTTTCCGTTTTATTTCTCCAAAAGACGAATAGCTGTAGCTCTCCATCACCTTCTGTTTTTTATCAGTCAGAGCCACAATTGAGCCAAGCCCATCCGCATGATAGTAATAAATCTCGCCATTTCTCTCAATCGCCAATGGCTCATCAATACTGGGGCCGTGGATATAACGGGTTTCTTCAGTTTTTACTTTCCCATCTTCCGCTTTCGTAAGATATTCAAGGATGATGTCTTCATTATCATAGACATAATCATAGATTTTTGTCTCTGTCTTTCCATCCTCTTTTTCTTCAACTGTTTTTCTTATCCTTCTGCCAAACGGGTCATAGTTGAATGTTGTAGTCAGTGTCTCGTTAGTCTCCTGCTTCACTACCTTGATAAGCCTATTTTCGTAGTCATAACTATATGTCCATGTCTTTGTCTTGCCGTCATCATCTTTTTCAGTTTTCCTTGTGAGATTTCCGTTCTTGTCATACTCATAACTGTGCTTTCTATCTTCTGTCAGTTGATCAAGTTGGTTGTAGCTATAAAAGTCTCTTGTCTCAGGGCCTCTGAGTCTGTTGCCCACTGCGTCGTAGCCATAATACTCCGCTTTGCTTTCTTGCTCTTTATCTTTGTCTTTGTATGTTAATTTTGCAGGGATGGCTTGTGTGAGTCTGTAAATAGCATCGTATGTGTAGGTGTATTTTATGTCAGTATCTGTCTTGGTAAGCACATTGCCAACCTTATCGTATGAATAGGTAAAACTATTTATGATTGAGCCATTTGAGGTTCTATGGGTAAGATTCGTTAGTCGGCCACCCGGGTCGTAGCTATAAGTTGTATATGTGCCGTTAGGTCGTGATAATTTTATCCTTCTGGCTGCTTTATCATATTCAAAGTTGAAACTACCTGCATTCGTAATAATCTGCACCAAGCGGTTATTGGAGTCGTATTTGTAATCTATTGTTTCACCAGATGTTGTGTTGCCTTCCCTGTTATATGCAAAAACAGTTAAACCGGAAGATAAAAGTTGGAAGGCAACAAGAAATAGCAATATTTTTTTCATAGCTTAATCTTTCCCCTGCCTCTTTCCCTCCCACTTTGATAAGGGAGAGATGTATATTGGTTAAACAGTTTTAAGGTGTTTTGCATTCTGCTCATTTGAGCTTTGACTTTTATATCATTTTCCTCTCATTTAAAATACAGGATATGTTTGCCCACGGTTATCCAGTCGTTCGGCCTTAAGATAGCTGTCGTTATCTTTTTCCCATTTACAAATGTGCCGTTGGTGCTGCCTAAATCTGTTGCCGTAAAAGAGCCTTCTTGATTGTCTATCCTTGCATGATGCCCTGAAACAGACATGTGGTCAATACATATGTCATTGTCTTCTTTTCTTCCAATGGTTAAGCAAGGCTTATCAAGATTATATTCCTTGATAAGGACGCCCTGAAATTTTAGAATAAATTTCGGCATAGTTAAAAGGCCGTGATGCGTGTGCGTGATGCGTTATACGTATTTTTTTACGAACACAGGTATTGTTGTCCCCCGCTGGCGGGGGATTAAGGGGGTGGAAGGTATTGCCTCAACTTTCCTCCCCCTGCCCCCTCCAGAGGGGGACAAAAACGTTCACGGATAACGGTATTATAAAAACTTAACCAACACCGTTGTTATATTATCATCTCCGCCGTTAAAATTTGCAAGCCCTATAAGCTCTTCGCAGGCATTGTCCAGATTGTCGTTGCACCGGTTGATAATGTCAAGCATATCTTTATCCTCTGCAAGCGATGAAAGGCCGTCGGAGCAGACGAGCACCAAATCGCCCTTTTTTATTTCCTCATCCCTTGTATCCACCTCGACGGTCTGCGCTGTCCCGACCGCCCTTGTAATAACATTTTTATGCGCCGACTTTTTGGCGTCTTCCGCTGTTATAAGCCCCATGGAAACCTGCAAGGCAACCATGGAATGGTCTTTGGAAAGCTGCTCAATATTGTTGTTTCTTATCCTGTAAATCCTGCTGTCGCCTACATTTGCCGCCACAAAACCGCCGTTGCAGACAAGGATGCCGGCAATGGTTGTGCCCATCCCTTTCATCCCCTGCCCTTTTTCCGCCATTTCAAACACGCCTTTGTTTGCAAGCTGTATCGCCCTTGCAAAGATTTCAGAATTCGGCGGCCCCTTTCTAAGCCAGTCTGTAAGGCTCAGCTTTACCACTTCAACCGCTGTCTGGCTTGCCTAACCCCTCTTTGCTAAAGAGGGGGACTTGTTTATTTCCCCCTTTGAAAAAGGGGGATTAAGGGGGATTTTCATCCCCCTTTGTGAGCCAAGGCTCGTGAGGGTTTCACCTGAAAATACCTCCAAATCTGTCATTCCCGCATGTCTTAAGCGGGAATCTGGTTTTATTAACACCATATCCACGATAGAAACATTCGGGGATGACAGACAATAATTAAAAATCCAAATCACCCCATTTTTGCAATACATACCCTTACTGCATTTGCGAATTCCGCGCCTGTCTGAAACCGGTCTTCCGGTTTTTTTGCCAGCGCCTTGTCAATGAGTTTCTGCAATATGGGCGGCAGGTCTTTTCTGTGTTCATGCAAGGGCTGCGGCGCTGCATTGGCAATCTGATACATGATAGTTGTTATGGTGTCGCCTGTAAACGGCTTTTCGCCTGTTAAGAATTCATAGACTATCACGCCGAGGGAAAAGAGGTCGCTCCTGCCGTCAACCTTTTTCCCTGCAAGCTGTTCAGGAGACATATAGCTTGGCGTTCCCATGACAACGCCTGTCTTGGTATGGGATGACGACTGAATCTTTGCTATGCCGAAGTCAGTCACCTTTATCTCTCCTTTTTCCAGCATCATGATATTCGCCGGCTTTATATCTCTGTGAACTATACCATTTTTGTGGGCATAATCAAGCGCCTCGCAAACCTGGCCGATAATCTTCAATGCCGTCTTGGGCGGCAGAAGGCCTGTCTTTTTGCACCACGGCTCAAGGGTTTTGCCGCGCAATATCTCCATTGCAATATATGCGAGGTCGGATTCCTCCCCGCATTCATATATAGTCACGATGTTAGGATGTTTGAGATTGCCGGCGCTCTCCGCCTCTCTGAAGAAACGTTCTTTCACAGCCTCTCTGGTATCCGCATCAATCTCGTCAAAATGAGCGGTCTTTATTGCAACCTCTCTTTTCATTTTTGGATCAAATCCTTTATACACAACGCCCATCGCGCCCCTGCCGAGTTCCTCCACAATGTCATATTTGCCGATGGTCGGCTTTTCCATCCCCTCCATGACCATGGTGCCGCCTGCGGCAGCCTTTTGTCCCTGCCACACGCCTGTAGTTGCCATGGCAGCCAGTTTTTTGACCCGTTCTGCGATGTCCTTATATTTCTTGTCAGTCTTTGCAATATGCTCATACACTGACTTTGCCTGTGTCGGCATCCTTTTTCTCTCAAAATCCAGACCGAGGTTGTAGAGCGCATCCTTTACCTCGTCATTGACCCGGGAAATGGCCTTGAACTTATCAAATGCCATATCCAGCATGCCTTTGCCCTGAAAGGTAAGGCCGAGAAGCCTGTTCGCCTCGTCACTCTCTTCCGTCACAACCTGTTTTTGCCTTTCCACGGTAAGGTATCTTCCGGATGTAATGGCGACATAGTTAAAAATCAGAATTAACGTCGGATATGTCAGGTTAAGCCATAGGCCGTAAGATGCGTATGTAAATAGAATGGCAGTTGCGTATGCGATAACAAGCCCGGCGCCGATAAAAGCGCCCATCTTTGCGCCAAGCCTCGGCAGCAGAAATGCGGTCAAAAGCCCGAAAAAGAGGGTCATGCCAAAACCAAAAAGGTCTGCCCATATAGGCTTGCTTACAAAGTTGCGGTTTAATATATTCGAAATTATGGTCGCTTGGCGCTCTATGCCTGGGAATACAGGGCTAACCGGTGTTGCCTCCACAGCTGCCACGCCCAATCCTGTAGAGCCTATGAGCGCTATCTTATCCTTAAATGCCTTTGCGTCTATTTTATCGTTCAGCACGTCATAAAAAGAGTAGTTTGGGAATGTCTTTGGCGGGCCGTAATAATTGATAAACATCTGCA
>JACRNK010000129.1 GCA_016234985.1 Deltaproteobacteria bacterium | reverse complement strand
TCCAATTCTTCTTTAAGACTCAAGAGTTTAATGTCTGCATCCTCTGTTTTTGGGAAGCTAATCCCTTTTTCTTTGGCATGCTTTATTATGCTGCATATCCTCGCATGCGCATACTGAACATAGAATACAGGGTTTTCAGGAGCCTGCTTTTTTGCAAGCTCAAGGTCAAATTCAAGGTGCGCATCGGATTTTCGCATGAGAAAGAAAAACCGACACGCGTCAGAGCCGACCTCATCCAGCACCTCGCGCAGGGTTACGTATTCGCCGGCGCGCTTGGACATGGTAACAGGCTGGCCGCCTCTGGAAAGCGACACCATCTGCACCAGCAAAACCTTGAGAGATTCCTTGTCGTGTCCCAATGCCTGCACAACGGATTTTATCCTCGGTATATAACCGTGATGGTCTGCGCCCCAGATGTTGATGAGCGTATCAAAGCCGCGCTCATATTTATCGTGGTGATAGGCTATGTCCGAGGCAAAATAGGTAAGCTCTCCATTTTCCTTTTTAATCACCCTGTCCTTGTCATCGCCAAATACTGTAGATTTAAACCAAGTTGCGCCGCCCTCTTCATAAACAAATCCTTTGTCTTTCAATTCTTGTATTAGTAGGGGCAGCCCCCTGTGGCTGCCATCTGTCGTTTCATACAGCGATTTTTCTCTGAACCAGTTGTCAAAGGTTACATGAAAATCCGACAAGTCTTTTTTTATCCATTCAAGAATGGTTTGCAGGGCAAATCTGCCGATTTCTTCTTTGCTTTCTTCAACCCCTTTTTTTGTAAGACCTCTATAAACCGCAGCCAGTTTTGATATATATTCGCCCTTGTAATGGTCTGCTCCAAACTCAACCTTTTCGCCAGCCTCTTGCTTAATCCTAAGCAAAATGGATTCCGCCAGATTTTTTACCTGCGCGCCTGCGTCATTGACATAAAACTCCGTGAATACATTATAACCGGCAGCCTTCAATAGTCTTGCCAGCGCATCTCCGAATGCCGCACCCCTGCCATGTCCGATGTGCAAAGGGCCTGTGGGGTTGGCGCTCACAAATTCCAGCAGAATTTTTTTGCCTGCGCCTATACTTGTCCCCGCGGGCATTAAGCGGGGATCCGATTTGCCGAATTTTTCTCCGGCAATGTGAATCTCTTTCAAAAAGCCGAGCCAATAATCATCCTGCATAAACAGATTGATAAATCCAGGCCCTGCTATTTCAACTTTTTTTACATCGCCGGACTGCTTTATCTCTTTTGCTATAAGTTCGGCAATCTGCCTCGGCGGTTTGCCTTCTTGTTTAGTTAGAAGCATGGCCGCATTGGTTGCAAAATCGCCAAACTCATCCTTTTTTGGTTTTTCTATGATGATGTCAGGGAGTTTTTCTGTTTTTATGGTTCCGGCTTTTTTGCAATTTTCTATGGCCGTTTTTATAATGTCCGATGCTGTTGCTATCATTTACCATTCCTTTAGAAAACAAATCCCCATCATTCAGTGGGGAGCGGTAGTAAAACAAAATATTATACGAAGCCGTTTGGTGTGGCCGGCAGCCTGCCGGCCAAATTAAACCCCTCAGGAGCCGCCAAAACCGATAGTTACCTTTGGCCCATCCACGATAACAGGGACATCTTTTCTGCCTTTGGAATATTTAAGCATCTGCTCCATTGCAGCGGCGTCCTGCTTTACATTCAAATATTGCACCACATAACCCTTTTTGGCAAAATCCTCACGGGCTGCCG
The DNA here is from genome assembly GCA_016234985.1 of Deltaproteobacteria bacterium. Lineage (GTDB taxonomy): Bacteria > Desulfobacterota > GWC2-55-46 > UBA9637 > UBA9637 > JACRNJ01. The sequence continues at coordinate 7,322 of JACRNK010000129.1, read as the reverse complement.
TGGTATAGGGGCATGTATCTTTGCCGAATATTAGGACTTTTTCAGGCATAAAATTCCTCCTGTAAATTTCAGACCGCATATTAACACCTCACAAACCTTAATTCAAGCGCATATTTTTTATGTTTCCACTGACTAAAATACTTGACAATCCTCTGACAAAAGGTTTATAAAGGAACAGATGAAAATAGCGGCCTTGATAGCAGCTTTTTTGGTATTCATCAGCCATACTGCGCATGCAGCAGGCAGCGATGTAGGGCGCATAGTCGCCCTTAAAGGCAAGGTAACAATAACCCGCGGGGCGTCTATCAAAGAGGCTGCCCTTGAAGATGTGGTTTTTGTTAAAGATACTATTTCAACCCAGTCCGGAACAAAGCTGAAGATTCTCCTGCATGATGACACGCTCTTTACCATCTCGGAAAATTCAACATTTGTCATCAAGGAATATATGCTGACCACCAAGGCAAATAAGGTCAAGTCGTTTTTTGGTCTTCTTTCAGGCGGCGTCAGGGCATTAGTCGGCAGGAGCAATTTTGCAATTCAAACACCGACAGCGGTTGCAGGGGTAAAAGGGACATATTTTAATGTGTGGTTAGATACGGAGGGCGGCGTCTTGGTTACCAATGTGGCTGTTCACACCGGAGAGGTTGAGGTTTCCAATATCAACGATAAGGTTAAAGGAACGGTTCTGGCAGGAAAGGGGCAGATGACGACCGTGCATAAGAATAAACCGCCGTCACAGCCTGTTGCTATTGCGCCTGAGCTTGAAAACAAATTGCTTGATTGTTCGCCTTAAAGAAAATATAGGTGACAGCAATGAGCAATGAGTTAAGGGCAGCAATGAGTTGCTTTAACCTCATTGCTCATTGCTGCCTTTACTCCTGCACAATAATATCAGTTGCAAAGGCGTCTATTTTCTCTTTGTCTCTTATCTCGGCGGCCATGGCGCTCGCCTCGCTTTCTTCCGCAAATCTGCCTATCATAACCTGGTGGAATTTATTTGTATAAATAAAGACATCATATCCCTTGTTCCTGTATTTGTCTGTCATCTCATCCGCATTCGTCTTTTCTCTGAATGCGCCGATCTGCGCCGAATATATCTCTTTAAAAACAATAGACGAGGCATACGCCCCTTTATTTTCCTTGATCCGTATCTCGCGGGCTGCAGCGAGGACATCTTTTTTATCGGCATATCTGCCCACAAACACCCTGTATAATGTATCCTTGTAGATGAAGGCATCATATCCCTTTTTCTTATACAGGTTTGTCTCCTCATCAGCATTTGCCTTTTCTTTGAATGCGCCGACATGCACGGCAAAAAATCGCTTTCCTGCTGGTCCCGGTTTTATGGCGCACACAAGGGCGCCTATATTTACATTTGTTTCAGCGCTATCTGGAATCTTCATTTCAAAAATGCACCGCTTGTCGTCTTTTGTGATAGTCGCCGCATATTTGCCGGGAAGGATATTTTCCATATAAAACTCCCCGTCTTTGTCTAATTGCATCCCGACCACCCTGTCTTTTGTTGATGCCGAGAAGTGCCACTCCCGCGCAGGTTTTTCAATTCCACGCTCGGATATGCGGACCTTTCCGGTAACGTTTATTTTTGCCGTGCCTTTCTTGACAGGAAGCGGCGCAGGCTCAGGTGAAGGGGCCGGCGCAGCCGCCTCATCCGTATCCACGGCATTCCCGCTTGACATTTTTCTGCATATGGTCTTTCCCATATTTATGTTAGATTCAGAGCTTTCCGGAATCTCCAGCGTAAAATCACACTGCCGCTCGCCTTTCTTGATGGATGCGGCGTATTTTCCCGCGGGGATATTTTCCAGATAGAATTCCCCTTCCTGCACCAAAGGCGAACCCATGACATCTTCGCCTACCTTCACCTTGAGCCGCCAGAACTCCGCGGGAACTTCCTTATTGTTTTCTATGATAAAGATATTTCCTGAAATCGCCTGAAGTTTTTGAATATCAAACCTTACAAAAGAGCCGCTCCGGTAAAGCGGCGATATGTGTTTGGTAAAACTTGCAAGGCTGTAGCCAAGCGGGATATCTTCTTCCTTGATTGAGATTTTATTTGCGTCATAGGATTGTATCTTAGTTAGCAGGGTCTCGCCTTGAGTATCGGTCTTGTCCGAAGCAGAGCCTCCCTGATAAACATTAAGCCCCTCCAGATCCCCCACCTTGACAACGGCAAAACTGTCGCGGATAGGCTGTCCCATGCGCACCTCTCCGCCTACGGTTGCTATGCTGCCGCTTGTCCTGAGCTGATAATTGCCGATATGATTTGCCTCGCTGTATTTGCCGGTGTATATTCCATATTTTGCGTAGTAAGAAATATCCGCGTCGTATCCTGCGGGTGTGTCATCCGCCTTGTTGGCAAGAAACCGGTAGCCAAGCCCGCGCTCGTCATCAGGGGTTTTCTGGAGCATGGCAGTTTCTTCAGCCGCGCTATCGCTGTTCTTGTAACCTACGCTTCCCATTGTTGTTTTGCCGAACTGATACCGGAGGGTGGAAAGAACTTCATACGAGGCATCCTCCCCCTGAATAGAGCGGGAGGCAGATATATCAAAATTGAGCCCCCCGATAATCTTTCTTGAATATCTTGCGCTGTATTTTGTCAGGTCATCGGAATCGTATTTGTTTGTCTGCGCGTAAGAAAGGGAGATGGAGCCGAGAACCCTGTCTGCATAGCCGACGGAAGATAAAAACTCGGTTTTGGCTGTAACCTCATTCATGCTGATATTGAAATAATCTCTGGAATATCCCCTTAACGATAATCTCCAGTTAAGCCCCCATGTCTTTCTGCTGTATGAATAGCCCAGAGAATATGCGCTCCCCTCTTTGCTGCTGCCGTCGGCGTCTCTGACGCTGTATCCGACCGCCGTGTCGAAAAATCCTATGCCTTTGATGAGAAAACTGCTTGAAAGGCCGGAGCTTGCAAGTCTCTCTGTTGCCTCCAGCCTTGCCCCTGCGGTAAGATTTTCAAAAAATCCGTAGCGGTGGGTCGCCAGCAGGGCAGGTTTTGCGTAGTCATCGCTTTTGGAGCCGTAATTTTCCCTGACAATGCCCGCGCTGTAATTGTATTCGTGAAGGCCTTGTTTAAGAATGGTGGATGAAAAATAGACCGGGATAACAACCCTCTCTTCCTTTCCAAAAGAGTCCCTGATAACCAGCGCCGCTTCGCCCACCCCGGAGGTTGCCGGTATATTCTGAAATATAAATTCCCCTGGTGAAAGGCGCTGTTTTGACACCAGCATGTTGTCAACCCACAGTTCCACATCCGAAGTGGTGGAAACAACCCCTGAAAGATTGACGCCCGGGTATCTGAGAAAATAGGGATTGAGGCTGTAATTTTTAGACACATTGAATCCGCCGAGCATAACCCCGCCGCCTAATTCTCCTGTGGATGCGTTGAAATCGCCGAGGGTATAGCGCCGCATGGATTCCCGGTCATCACGTATCACCTGAGAAATAAGCCTGATAAAATTGTCATCCGATGTCTGCCGGGTATAAGAAACGTTGGAAAAGAGCAGGTAGTCGCGGAATCTCACCCCTGCCTCCAGAGGCACGGACAACTGGCTGAACTTCAGCTTTTCATCTCCACTGAGGTCAAAGGTATAGTTAAGAAATGCGGAATTGTCTTTTGGATATTCGGTTCCCTTGGGCTCGGTCCTTTGAAGGCCTATGGTATTTTCTTCAAACACATCGGAAGGGGCCTTTATGTTGAGCGTGGATTCCCGTTCATTCAGATCAAATGTGATTCCGAATGAGGAGAGGGAGCGGAGAGAGATATAATGCTGCTCATCAATGACTGTTTCCCTGACCGCTTCCTTGCCGTAAACGGCCTCTTTTATCCCCATGCCCCGGATATCATCGGCAAGCAGGAGGATATCTTTGTCATCTGCAAGCATGACAAAGAACTCTCCCCTTTCCTCGCCGTTTAACAAAAGGGTAACCGCTATTTTTTCCCGGGCAAATAAAGGCGGGGCAAACAAAAGGATAAAGAGCAGGGCGATATAACTAACTTGCGCACATCTTCTTGTCAACATTCACTCTGTCTTTCAAAGTAAGTTTATCGGTTTCTATATCAATATCTATTGTGGCATAAGATTTGCATTTGTCGGCAGGGATGGCGATTACATACGGCCTTTTTGCGCCCGGCAGCACATACCATCCTTTGTCGTTTATGGTGTCAACGAGTTTGCCTGAACCGTCAAGTCCGACTATCCTGACAGCCTTTATAAAAAAATGGGTATTGCCGCTGTTTTTGACCTGAAAAGAGAGGCTGCCTTTGGAAAGGGCTGCTGCGGAAATCTCTCCGCGCGGCTCGGCCTTTTTTTCAGGCGCGACAAATATGGGAATGGACATCTTCAGCGCCATCCTCAAAGCCATGCCTTCGGTGTCTGCCTGAGGCACCTCTTCTACAATGACCCTGAATGACTGTTCGCTCATTGAAGGCTTTTTATCATATCCAAGTTTTACCTTTCCCTCTTCCCCTGCCTTGATAGTCAATATGCGCGGCATAAACGCCACATCTTTGGCGGGCTGATATACATCAATCTCTTTGCTTTTTTCATCCTGCGTCCAGGCAAGGACATTTACCTTGATAGTAACAGGCTTTTCCCCTGTGTTCTTTATCTTGAGCACATCGGTTCTTTTTTGCGGGTCAAAAAATACCTTTAACGGCAGGATATTAAACGAGCCTCCGTAAGCCGTTAAGGCAGCGCTAAACATTATAAGAAAAAAAACGGCTGATATTCTGTGCGTCATAGATTTATTGTCCTCCTTTTTTGGAAGCCGTAATATAGCATGAGTTCAAACTGTTGTCTATTTTATCAAACCCAGAACCTTCGCCATAAACTCAAGGGCGTCTCTGTTCACAAAGATTATGGTGAAAAATAAAATGATAAACATTATAGTGAACTTTCTGTCCAACTTCAGCAAACCGTTCTCTATCTTTGCCTCAAGTTCCGTCTTTACGGTTTCCAACTCCTGACGAAGAAGTAGTATATCAGCTTTAGATGCAAGTTCCTTTGTCAGTTCATCTTTTATCTCAAGCTTTTTTTGAAGGGCAATGGCATCAGCCTTCTTCTCTATAGCCTCAAAACTTATCTCAATGGTCTTTGTTATATCCCTGGCTAAATCCTTGCCATACTTGTCTTCCAGGGATTCGTAAAGTTCTATAGGGATTGAAGCTGACATCCTTGTCTCCGATTAACGATTAATGTGGAATTACTTATCATAACCACTTTTTTAAAGCAAGGAATTTTATTTACTCGTTCCGGTCTGTGGAACTTGGGAACGAGAACAATACAACTGTCCCCCGCCGGCTCCCCCTACCCCCTCCAGAGGGGGACAAAAAAGCGCCATAGGATGCGCTGACGCAGGAAGCGCATCGTTCGTGGTTTATTAAGAGGGAACCGGACTAACCCGCAAATACAAAAAGGCTCTTTCGTAAAAAAGTTGAAATGACAAATACGGGAGAAAACCCATAGCGCCAATTCTCAACATTATTCTTTATTCTTTGTCTTGCTCCGCAGGAGCATACTGTTTGTAGAAATAATTTGTCGAAAATATTTTTAGCTCCATCGGAGCGGCCTGTAAAATGCCTGACGCTATTTATAAATTTCTATGCCATTCAACAGGCCGCTCCTACGGAGCTCTGTTTTTGGTCATACATTCTTGTTCTACAAACAGATCGCCTCTCCGAGGCTAAAACAATCAAAAACCCAAAATTCAACTTTTTTACGAAAGAACCTAAAAAAACAGGGGCGAGCCGATGTTGCATCGGCTCGCCCCTGTCCGCATCCACATATCTGTTACATCAAACGACTACCATGTTACCGATACTGTTACCGTGTCCGTGTAGGCTCCGGCAGTAAGGCCCGACTGCGCCCCCGGAACCTGACCATACAGGATAAAATTCTGCACCGTTCCGGTGCCGGACGTCGGGTTGCTTGTGTTGGTTGCCAAAATTGAATATCCGGCATCCGAATAAAGGCCATAATTCAGAAAGCTAACGGTGTCGGTCATCCGTGTCTGGGCGCCGCTGGGTTGCAGGCCGGTATTAAGAGTATAGGTATAAGGAACGCCGCTGCCGCAGGTTATGGCAACGTTGCCGTTTGCGTTAACAACCGCTGCCTGGCCTGAGGCATATTGCGGGAACGCCACATTGGTTGTGGCAAGTGTGCATGCCTGCACAACACTCGCGCTCACGCCCACCGTGCCGGTTGATGTCGCGGCAGACGCTATGCCTGCGGAAAACGCCAAACTTGCTGCTGCGAATAGAACAATCAATAGTCTCTTCATAATGTCATTCCCCCTTTGTATTAGTATGTTGATAGTGTCGGAAAACCCCTCTCACCGGAAACAAATCTTTATCAATATACTGGCAACAACCCGGTAAATTTTATAGACCCATTGGGCTTGTTTGATTGGGGCTTTGGGGGGATTGTTGGACCGTATAATGTTTTTTGGAATTCAAAGCAACCATATGGTACACAAATTTCAATTGTTACTGACCTTGAAGCTGGTTTTGGCTTCTCCTTCTGTTTTGACAACCCGTGGAAAAAAGAAATTGAACAGTGTGGCAATAAAGTGCCTAAACTTCCATTTGATCTTAATGTTGGGTTAGGTAAATATACGGGCATATCAACGAATAATGAGAAAATGTGCATTAATATTGGTCTCTCTTTAGGATTTACACCTGTAGATGTTTCTATTCCTATTCCTGGCCCAACGTGGAAGTAACTATGTGAAATCAGTATTGAAAAGAAGATAGCAAGCTATAAGGGAAACAGTTAATTATTGAGGACAAAAAACTTATATAATGAGAAGTAGGAAAGAAGAGACAAGTAAAATCCTATTCTTTAGATGAAACTCTTCGTCATTAATACTTTTTATGATATTAAAAAATATATTTGAAATTCTTGCAATAATATCCGGGGCAATTTCTGGAGTATGCTTTATGGCTATTGCATTGAGAAAAAAACTGCCATTATTTGGTACACTTCTTTCTCCTAAAGTCTACGAAGATATTGACGCTACAGATAAACGTTTAGCTTTAGCCGGAGCAATATTTTTTCTGCTTTTTATCGTTTTCATTATAATAAAATTTTACTAATGATTCCCTTTCCTTCCTTCTCTTCATAGGCTATAATCAATGATAATTATATCTTACGAAAGGAGGAAACCAAATTGCTCAAATCCCAAAACAAACAAGGAAGCTTTTATGACACAGAGTATATCTGTGAGCAGCTTATCCATGAAGACAGCTTCTTCAGAAAGTTTAGAGAAATTGTCATGCCCCTCATAAAAGATGA
>JACRNK010000128.1 GCA_016234985.1 Deltaproteobacteria bacterium | reverse complement strand
GCATCATCCATATCATCAACAAGCCTGAAGCCACGATTACAGAATTGATGAAGCTTATTCCGGGCCCTGATTTTCCGACTCCGGGTTTTATACACGGCAGGGAAGGCATCAAGGCTGCGTATGAAACAGGCAGAGGCATCATTCAGATGCGGGCGCGGGCATCAATTGAAAAAAATCCACGCACAAACCGCCAGGCCATTGTGATTACGGAAATCCCGTATCAGGTGAACAAGGCAAAGCTTATTGAGAAGATTGCGGAGTTGGTCAGGGATAAAAAGGTTGAGGGCATATCCGATGTTCGGGATGAGTCGGACAGGGACGGGATGAGGATTGTCGTTGACTTGAAGCGGGACGAAGTCGGGGAGGTCATCCTCAACAATCTCTTCCTGCATACGCAGATGCAAGGCACCTTCGGCATCATCAATCTTGCAATCGTTGACGGACAGCCGCGAGTTTTGAATCTCAAACAATTGCTTGAGTTGTTCGTGCGGTTCAGAAAAGAGGTTGTCACGCGGCGCACAATCTTTGAACTGAAAAAGGCAAAGGAGCGGGCGCACATTTTGGAGGGATTGAAGATTGCACTTGATAATCTTGACGCGGTCATAACCCTGATACGAAAGAGCAAGAGCCCGCAAGAGGCAAAAGAGGGTTTGATGAACAAGTTCAAACTCTCCGAAATTCAGGCTCAGGCGATTTTGGACATGCGCCTCCAGAGGCTTACCGCGCTGGAGCGGGATAAGATTATCGAGGAATACAAAGAGGTGTTGAAACTTATCAAGAGGCTGGAGGAAATTCTGGCCAGCGATAAACTCCTCATGGAAGTTATCGTGAACGAACTCAAGGAAGTCAAAAAACAGTTCGGCGATGAGCGGCGCACGGAGATTATCGAAAAAACCGGCGAGATAACCATGGAAGACATCATTGCCGAAGAGGACATGATGGTGAACATCAGCCACAGCGGATATATCAAGAGAAATCCGACAAGCCTGTTCAGAACACAGAGACGCGGAGGCAAAGGCAAAATCGGCATGACAACAAAGGAAGAGGATTTTGTTGAGCATATGTTTGTCGCGTCCACGCACAGCTACATCCTGTTTTTCACGGACAAGGGCAAGGCGTATTCTCTCAAGGTCTATGATATTCCGCAGGCAGGCCCTGCTGCAAAAGGCAAGGCCATCGTCAATCTCCTGAATCTCGCTCAGGGAGAGAAGATGACTGCATTTCTATCGGTCAAGGAATTTACCGAAGGTAAATTTATTGTTATGGCCACGAAGCACGGCGTAATAAAAAAGACGGATTTGACAGTCTTCGCCAATATCCGTTCCGGCGGCCTGATTGCGCTTGGATTGGATGAAGGGGATGAGCTAATCGCAACACGGCTCACCGACGGCTCAAAAGAACTCTTCCTCGGCACGCGGGAAGGCCAGGCCATACGGTTCAACGAATCGCAGGTAAGAGACATGGGCAGGGTTGCGAGAGGGGTGCGGGCAATAAAACTCGGCAAAGGAGATGCGGTTGTGGCAATGGAGGCTCTTGAGGAAAACAGAACCATCCTGACCGTAACCGAGAGGGGATATGGCAAGAGGACGGAGATTGCGGAATACCGGCTTCAGGGGAGAAGCGGCAGCGGGATCATCAATATCAAAGTGACGGACAAGAACGGCCCTGTGGTGGGCATCGCTCAGGTAACTTCCGAAGACGAACTCATGATTACTACCGATATAGGCAAGATCATCAGAATCGCCATGAAGGGCGTGTCGGTCATCGGCAGAAATACCCAGGGCGTGAAGCTGATAGATGTTGAAAAAGAGGAGCGCGTAACCGGCATCGCGCCGATTGCGGAGAAAGAGGAAGAAGGGGAGGAAGAGTGAGCGGCACAGGCTTCCAGCCTGTGATGACAGGCAAGACGCCTGTCCTGCCAAAGAGCAGAGAGTTTAAAATTTTGTTGATAACAGCATGACATGAGAAACAGATACTACAAAAAGCGCGATAAGTGGTCTGTGAGCGATGAGCGTGAGTTTATAGAAAACCTTTTCAACCAACGTCTCAACTTCTACATTGTCGTGTACTCCCTTGTTGTAACTGGTGTGTTGATGGCGCCACGACCAGAGGATAAAGTGATCGTTCTTGCGATCGGTCTCTTCCTATGCGCCATACTTGGACTCTCTTTATATCGGAGTTGCCACAAGATGCTACACCTTCTTGCATATTTGCATAGAACAAGAGGTCATCCAGTCAGATTGAGTGGCAAACTTACATCCCGTTTCAATTGGCCACTTTCTGTCCCAATGAACCGGATCACGGGTGTTTGGCTTCCTATGGGAACATTTCTGTTTCTTGGTGCTTGGTTGATAAAGACACTGATTGAGAAATAAAGCCTGATGTTTTGAGCAATGCAGACCCTATCATTTCTTGCAAAAAAAATGTTGGGTTGAAAAACACAACCCAACCTACTATGCTACACGCTAGCCTCGTAGAGGCGAACTGTTTGTAGAAACAAAATTCATAACCAAAACCAAAGTTCCGTAGGAGCGACCTGTTGAATGGCCTAAATTTATGAATAGCCGTCAGACATTTTACAGGCCGCTCCGATGGAGCTAAAAAACATTTTTGCAATTTATTTCTACAAACAGCACGCTCCTACGGAGCAAGGTTTTCAGATTGGTTTAAGCGGCGCATAACACAATCATTTTTATGAGCAAAGATATAGCAGGTTGAAAAACAATACAACATTCTGCGAAAATGTTATGGTAAATATTTCTACACGAGGGAGGTTGACAATGCGAACGGCAGATATTCCGGAAATTACAAAACTGAGCACGGCTGAAAAGATACTGTTGGTTGAGGACTTGTGGGATAGTATTGCTGTGGATGAATCGGAAGTGTCTATTCCGGAAAACCATAGAGAGGAGTTGGACAGAAGGCTGAAAAGATATGCGTCCGCGCCCGGTGAACTTTTATCTTTAGAAGAACTCCGGACAAGGGTAGAAAGGCGGAAATGAACTATACCCTACGTTTCCTGCCGGAGATTGAAGAAGATGTAATCGCAGGCTATTCATGGTATGAGGGAAAATCAACGGGGCTTGGCGAGGATTTTCTTCGGATGTTTTATGCATACTCCGGCGAGATTCCGCGGGCGCCGCTGCTTTATCCAAGAGTGCATGGCAATTTCCACCGCCGTCTTCTGAGAAGATTTCCTTATGCAATCTACTACATCATAGAAAATAGTCAAATTATTGTGTTCGGGCTCTTTCATTGTGCACGCGACCCTCGCACAATTAAGGCTAAACTACAAGACAGAAAAGATATGAAGCGCCTCTAACAAACATTTATGAATCCTGCTCAAGCAAAGAAAGATGTTACAATGCGCACCGAGTCGAACCGGAAGGCTTTGGAATGAAAAGAATAGCGGGTAGGTTGGGTTGGTTTCATCAACCCAACACTATTATTGCAACAAACAAATAAAACACAAAAACAAAAAATGTTGGGTTGAAAAACACAACACAACTTTGTATCTACTATGCTACACGCAATCAGCCTCGGAGAGGCGGTCTGTTTGTAGAACCAAAATTGTATAACCCTAAGCAATAGCTCCATCGGAGCGACCTGTTCATGCTTACAGGCCGCTCCGATGGAGCTAAAAAACATTTTTGCAATTTATTTCTACAAACAGCACGCTCCTACGGAGCAAACCCACATGAGCCTTCGGCTCACAAAGGGGTATGAAAATTAACCCGTTTGTCATTCCCGAAGTATTTATCGGGAATATGGTTTTGAAGTATAGATACATATCCCCGATAAAAGCATTCGGGGATGACAGTAATGGATTTTCGGGGCAAACTAAAATGGTAATAAAGGAAAATATCCGTGAAGTATTGGAGCAGGAGTTTATGAAGTTTAGAGCCATGTTTTTGCCGAAGGTGTCGGAAAAGGAGCAAAAAGAGATTGAAAAATTGTATAGCAAACCGGCCAGCAAAACAGCTAAAACCATAGAGATTGAAGTATGAATAAGATTTTAAATCTTTCACGCCGCAAGAAAAAAAGAGGAAGGGGAATGAAACAAGTCAGGAGTCAGGAGTCAGAAGTCAAAAGCCATTGGCAAAAAAAGCTATTGCCTATTGCCTATTGCCTATTGCCTCTCTTTTTCCTATTTGCCGCCTGCTCCCAGGACCCGGCCATGCCTGCGTATGAAAAGGCTGAGGAGCTTTTCAGCCAAAGGGCATATACAAAAGCCATAAACAGCTACAGCAATATTGTAAGCAAATATCCGGAAAGCCCGTATGCCCCCGCCAGTCAGTATAAGATTGGCCTTATTAACCATCTTTATATGGCGGATATTAGAATGGCCATGAATGCATATGCAACATTGATGCTCCTTTATCCTGACAGCAAAGAGGTGGCATTGGCAAGAAGCGATCTGGCGGATATATACATACATAAAGGCGATTATAGAAAAGCGCTCGGAGAGTATCAATGGCTGGTAAAAAATACAGGCGGGGCAAAGAGAGATAATTTTCAATATCAGATAGCAATGGCCTATCTGAAACTCACTGATATTAAGCAGGCAAGAATAGAGCTTCAGGAGGTTATCAAAAGCTCTTTAAATTCTCCGCTCGGCCCTCAGGTTTATTATCAGATAGCAAATACCTATTATCTGGAGGGTGATTATAAAGCTGCAATAAAGTCATATGAACGGGTGATTTCATCATATCCGAAAAATCCCTATGCTGACGAGGCCAGGCTCGGCAAGGCAGTGTGCATTGAAGAAACAGGAAACCTTGCAGAGGCGGTAGAGCTTTATAAGGAGTTGGAGAAAAGCTATCCCAATCCGGATGTCATAAAGATAAGATTAGATGCAATAGAGGCAAGAGAGAAAAAGAATACGCCAGTAGCGCGGAAGGGGGATTAATATGGAAAAAATCTGCGTCCTTGGCGCCGGAAGCTGGGGAACAACCCTTGCGAATATATTGGCTGAAAAGGGCTTTGACATAAGCCTCTGGATAAGGGAGGAAGAATTATATCAGATAGTACTGAAGACGAGAGAAAATGCCTTTTTTCTGCCCGGCATAAAGCTTGCCCAAAATATAACACCTGTAAATTCCATAGAAGAGGCTGTCCAAGACCGGGCTGTGGTTGTGTGTGTGGTTCCATCTCACGGCGTGCGGGATATATTCCAAAAAGCGGCCCCTTTCTTGCCTAAAGACACAATAGTCGTAAGCGCCTCAAAGGGACTGGAGCAGGAAACACTGCTGACCATATCTCAGATTTTAAAACAAACCCTTCCTAAGGCTATCCATAAAAACATTTCCGTGCTCTCGGGACCGACCTTTGCAAAAGAGGTAAGCAGGAAGCTGCCGACAGCCATTTGTGTCGCCTCCAATAAAAAGGCATCAGCGGAAAAGGTGCAGCAGCTCTTTAACACCAACTCCTTCAGGGTTTACACCAACGATGACATGATAGGCGTTGAGCTTGGAGGCACATTAAAGAATGTCATTGCAATAGCCGCAGGCATATCCGACGGCCTGGGCCTGGGCATGAATGCAAGGGCTGCGCTTATAACCAGAGGGCTTGCGGAGATTTCAAGGCTTGGAGAGAGTATGGGCGCTGATTTGGCGACATTTGCAGGGCTATCGGGGCTTGGCGACCTTGTTCTGACATGCACAGGCGAGTTGAGCAGAAACAGGTCTGTCGGCATGTTGATAGGAAAAGGAAGAAAACTTCCCGATATTTTGTCGGAGATGAAAATGGTGGCAGAAGGCGTAAAAACCGCAGAGGCGGCGTATGCGCTT
>JACRNK010000127.1 GCA_016234985.1 Deltaproteobacteria bacterium | reverse complement strand
GAAATGTTGCCATAAGAGTTGCGCAGACAAAGAAGAAAGGCCATAAAATTATCGTGGTTGTTTCTGCTATGTCGGGCGAGACAAACAAGCTCGTTGACCTTGCCAATCAGACAAAGGAGTTTCCCGTCGGCAGGGAATACGATATGGTGGTGTCAACCGGGGAGCAGGTTACCGTAGGGCTTCTGGCGCTGGCGCTTCAGGATTTGGGGTGCGGCGCAAAATCGTTTCTCGGAAGTCAGGTGCCGATAATAACAGACAGCGCATTCGGCAAGGCGCGGATTGAGGAGATAGAAACCGCAGGCATATTATCCGAGTTAAAAAAAGGGAATATTGTTGTGGTAGCCGGTTTTCAGGGCGTTGACAGGGACGGCAATATCACAACGCTTGGCAGAGGCGGGTCGGACACCACTGCGGTTGCGCTGGCAGCCGCGCTCAAAGCCGATGTGTGTGAGATATACACGGATGTGGAAGGCGTTTACACCACAGACCCGAATATATGCCATGATGCAAGAAAGTTGAAAAAGGTCTCGTATGACGAGATGCTGGAGATGGCAAGCCTCGGCGCAAAGGTTTTGCAGACGCGCTCTGTTGAGTTTGCGAAAAAATATAATGTCCCGGTGATGGTAAAGTCGTCCTTCACAAATGCGGAAGGGACGCTTGTTACAAAGGAGGATAAGGATATGGAGAAGGTGATAGTTTCCGGCGTTACTTACAATAAGGATGAGGCAAAGATAACCGTGGCAAAGGTTCCGGACAGGCCCGGGATTGCGGCAAAGCTCTTTGCGCCGCTGACCAAGGCGAATATCAATGTAGATATGATCGTTCAGAATGTGAGCCACGACGGGCATACGGATCTGACATTCACAGTGTCAAAGGCGGATTTCAAAAAGGCGCTGCAATTGGTGGAAAAGACCGCAAAGGAGATGAAGGCAGGCAAGGTGCTCTCCGACACCAACATTGCAAAGGTCTCAATCGTAGGCGCGGGCATGAGAAGCCACGCGGGTGTTGCGTCAAAGATGTTCGAGAGCATGTCAAAGGAAAATGTCAATATCCAGATGATATCAACCTCTGAGATAAAGATATCTGCGATAATTGACGCAAAATATACGGAACTGGCGGTGAGGACTTTGCATGATGCGTTCGGGCTTGGCAAGGGAGAGGTGGAGGAGGAGAGGTCGTGAGAGACGATGCATTATATAAATTAAAATATCTGACAGATGCAGAGAAGACAGCTATTCGGATATTTGAAGCAGACATCAGACATAAATTATCCAGGGATATTATTCTTTTGGAAGTCTTTGGTTCAAAAGTGAGGGGAGATTATAAACCCGAATCGGATATAGATGTTTTGGTATTGGTTAAAAAAATCACTACACAGGTTATGGAAAAGATAGCGGCAGTATCTTCAGATATAAGCATAGAGCAAGGGGTTTTAATATCCGCCGTAGTTTTGAGTGAGAGAGAGTATAATAAAAACCGTGATTCCAATACCCTCTTTGTGCAGGAAATAAACAGAGACGGAATTGTTCTTTATGCAGCATAGTGGATTAGTTACACATCGTCTTGAAAGGTCAAAGGAACATTTTCAGTCTGCAAAGGAATTGTTTGCAAATAACCACTTTCTGGATTCCGTCAGCCGTTCCTACTATGCTGTATTTACCGCTGCCCGAGCTGTCCTTGCAACCGAGGATATGGATAGCGCCAAACATTCCGGTGTAATATCTCTTTTTGACAAGCATTTTGTTAAAACCGGTAAAATCAACGTTACTGCAAGCAAAATTATCCATGAGGCCAAAGATTACAGGGAAAAGGCGGATTATGCCGACTATCCGGAAATAACAAGAGAAATCGCAGAAAGCGAATTGCTCAAGGCGGATATGTTTATAAAAGAGATAGAAAGTTATATTGAGAAGTTGATTGGAGGATAATGTTGTTTGAATTAAAGAAAATGTGGAAGAAAATAACGATAGGTGTAATTCTGCTCATATTGGTAGGGGGCGCTTCTTTCTTTGTTGGAGGCGTAATCGGTTTCGGTAAAGGATACTCTTACAGTATTGCATCTAGATCTGCTATTGAGGGGATGGGTAAGGTATCAATACTAAGAGCAGTTCGTGAAGGACGGACTGCTGTGGCTCTTGAATCGCTGGAGGGTTCTCTTGATACCGACATTGTTGAACAATCTACATTAGAGGAAGGGAATTGTTTTCTATTCAACATGTTTTGTATGAATACAGATGACTATGACAGAACATTTATGAGTCGTATTGTGAAATATAGAAAGGAATACCCGATACAAGCAACAGACCCAGAGGTCAAAAAGCGTATTGAGCAAACTCTCAAAAAATACGAAACAACAGATGGAGGTAATTAAATAATGCCCCTCAAACCCTGGTCAGGCCGTTTCACGCAAGCTACGGATAAACTCGTTGAAGAGTTCAATGCCTCTATCTCTTTTGATAAGCGGCTTTTCCGACACGATATCATGGGTTCTATTGCCCATGCGCGGATGCTGGCGAAGATGGGGGTTATCGGCAAGAAAGAAGCGGATAAGGTGGTCTCCGGGTTGAAGGCGATTGAAAAGGAGATTGATGCAGGCAAGTTTCAATTCACCCATGCTTTAGAAGACATCCACATGGCAATTGAAAAAAGGCTTATGGAAAAGATAGGGCCTGTTGGTGGGAAGTTGCATACTGCAAGGTCTCGGAATGACCAAGTGGCGCTTGATGTACGGTTATATTTACGTGATGAGATTAAGGAGATGCAAAATTTAATAAAAAATTTACAAAAGACTTTGACGGATATTGCAAAGAAAAATCTTGATTGCATCATGCCCGGCTACACGCATCTCCAAAGGGCGCAGCCTGTTCTATTCAGCCATCATCTTCTTGCATATTATGAGATGTTCAAGCGTGATTATGAGCGGCTCGCTGATTGCTTTAAGCGCGTAAATGTCATGCCCCTTGGCGCGGGCGCACTTGCGGGAAGTCCGTATCCGTTAGACAGGGATTTTATGGCAAAGGAATTGGGATTTTCAAAGCCGACAGACAACAGCCTTGACAGCGTGAGCGACAGGGATTTTTGCATAGAGTTTTGCGCTGCCGCCTCAATCCTGATGATGCATCTCTCCAGGTTCAGTGAAGAACTTATTTTATGGTCTTCGCAGGAGTTTAGTTTCATTGAATTATCTGACGCATTTTCCACCGGCTCATCCATCATGCCGCAGAAGAAAAACCCCGATGTGCCGGAACTCGTGCGGGGCAAGACAGGCAGAGTGTATGGAAATCTCACGGCCTTGCTTACGGTGATGAAGGGACTTCCTCTTGCATATAACAAAGACATGCAGGAGGATAAAGAGGCTTTGTTTGATTCCATAGACACAGTAAAGGATTGCCTGAAGGTTTTTTCTCCGATGCTGGCAGTCATGAAGGTAAATAAAGATAATATGCGGGAAGCCGCACAGGGAGGATTTTTGACTGCCACGGATGCGGCGGATTATCTGGTGAAAAAAGGCATACCGTTCAGGGAGTGTCATCATATCATCGGCAGGGCTGTTGCCTACTGCATCAAGACATCGCAAGGTCTTGAGGATTTATCCATAGATGAATGGAAGGGGTTTTCAAAGGCGTTTGATAAAGATATTAAAAAGACAATTTCCGTAGAGGCTTCCGTCAATAGCAGGAAAACAAAGGGCGGAACGGCGTTGGAGACGGTGAAGAAGAGGTTGGGAGAGATTGAGAGGGAAATAAGATGAAGAAATCAGTTATCAGCAAATTAAAACGGTTTGTCGTTTATGGTTTACTGTTTACTGTTCACTGTTTACTGTTCACTGTAGTTATGGGTTGCGGCAAAAAGGCTCCGCCAAAACCGCCGCAGGAGGCAGCATGGGTGAAATAACCGCAGAAAAATGTGACATTTTGACACATAAATTCAAATGGGGTGGACATCATGAGACCGAATGAAATCGTAAAAGAGATAGATAAACTGGGCTTGTCGGAGAAACTGATATTGGTTGAAGATATTTGGGACGGGATTGCCATGTATAATGCCGAGTTGCCGATGCCGGAATGGCAAAAGGCGGAGTTGGATAAACGTTATGGCGAATACAAGAATGGAAAATTAAAACTTCATAGCTGGGAAGATGCGCATAAGAAACTCAGGAATAAACACAAATGATTCTTCGTTATACGGATAGATCTATTGTTGACATTGAGTTGGCTTTTGAATGGTATGAAAAACAAAGAAGAGGTCTCGGTTTTGAATTTCTTGATTGCGTAGAAGTTATGAGCCATGTTATTCCAATTTCAGAAGGTGTGTGATTAGAAGATTTCCTTTTTCAATATTTTACACTATGGAAGATCGTGAAATTGTAATTCATTCTGTTTTTGATAACAGGCAGAATCCGAAAAAGCGGCCATAGCAGCAGGGCGGGCTGCGTCCGCCATTCTGATAAAGAACGGAAAGTGGATAATAAGTCGTTGGATTGTTTAGGAGAGTGCTGTGGAAGAGATTAAATTCAAACTAAAGAAGGAAGAATTCGACAAGCTAAATAGGGATCCTAACATTGGGGAAGGTTCCATTAATGCAAGCAAGACTGGAAAGCGTGCAGTTGAGTTGGTGAAACTCTACTTCCTGAGGAAAGACCCAAACTGCAATTTCTTAATACCCGGAAATGGCAGTGACCTTGAAATTACATGCGGTAACATAACACAACGGATAGAAGTAAAGGGCACAGTTGACACCAAGAGTGCATGGGCAAAACTAATAGTTTCTGGAGAGCCTTCACATAAACTTCTCGAAGATGGCTTGCCGCTTTATCGGGTTTGTGGTGTTTACAACGATGAACCTGTCATCTTCATTATGCAGCATGGCAGTGATTTTGAAATGGTGCCAGAAGTTCGTTGGAGGGTAAAGCAAATTAAAAAGGAGAAATCATAAGCAATGAACTTCTTCACCTACAAAAAAAACAAATTCTACGCCGAGGGCGTGGCAGTAGAAAGGATCTCAAAGGAGGTCGGCACGCCGTGCTACATTTACAGCCATAAGACGCTGACGCGGCATTATGCGGCATTTGACGAGGCGTTTAAAAGCGTGCCGCATCTGATTTGTTATTCGGTGAAGGCGAATTCGAATATCGCGGTGCTGAATACATTTATTAAGCAAGGCAGCGGGGTTGATATTGTTTCAGGCGGCGAGCTTTTCAGGGCATTGAAGGCCGGGGCAAATCCAAAAAAGATTGTTTATTCCGGCGTCGGCAAGAGGGAAGATGAAATAGAATATGCGCTCAAGACCGGCATTCTCATGTTCAATGTGGAATCGCCGGAGGAACTGCGGACAATCAATAAAATTGCAGGCAGGCTGAAAAAGAAGGCGAACTTTGCCATCCGGGTGAATCCGAATGTTGACGCCAAGACGCATCCGTATATTTCAACGGGCTTGAAGAAAAATAAATTCGGCATAGAAACCGAGCAGGCGATCAAGGAATATATCTTCGCTAAGAATAATCTGAAAAATCTTGTTCCCCTGGGCGTTGACTGCCACATCGGTTCTCAGCTTACGCAGATTTCTCCTTTTACGGACGCGCTGAAAAAGACGAAAAATATTATCGCAACCCTTCGCAGCCAAGGGATTGACATCAAATATCTGGATATAGGCGGCGGCCTTGGCATAACCTACAAAGATGAGGATGCGCCGCATCCGGGCAAATACGGCAAGGCGGTGATTGAGGAGACAAAGGGCTTGGGCGTAACGCTGATATTTGAGCCGGGCAGGGTCATGGTGGGGAATGCCGGAATATTGGTTGCAAAGGTTTTATACACAAAACAGGGGACTGAGAAGAATTTCATCATCACCGACGCTGCCATGAACGATCTGGCAAGGCCGAGCCTTTACGGCTCGTATCATGCGATAAAGGCGGTCAGGAAAAATTCTACAAAAGAAATCAAAGCCGATGTGGTCGGCCCTATCTGCGAATCAGGGGATTTCTTTGCAAAGGACAGAGAACTCCCTTCGTTTAAATCCGGCGACCTGATGGCAATAATGAGCGCGGGTGCTTATGGGTTTTCCATGTCAAGCAATTACAATTCAAGGCCGAGGACTGTTGAGGTAATGGTAACCGGAAATAAATTTAAGATAATAAGAGAGAGAGAATCATATAAAGATTTAATAAAAGGAGAGAAGATATAAAACAAAAACTCAAGACGTATTTCTTTGCCACCCGCCCACAATTTTTCACCGCCATCATACTTCCTGTTGGCCTGGGAGCGGCAGTTGCATGGCATGAACACAAGATATTCTTTTTAGGCTATTTTCTTTTATCCCTCCTCGCGGCTATCTTTTATCATGCAGGCATAAATGTGCTGAATGATTATTTTGATTATCTAAATGGCACGGATAATATAAACGCCACAGGCCTTACTCCGTTTACCGGTGGAAGCAGGATGATACAGAATGGTGTTATGACACCAAGAGAGACATATTTATTAGGCATCATATGTCTCATGCTGGGGAGCGCAATAGGCATTTATCTTGTTTACGAGAGGGGCGCGCTCTTGCTGCTCATCGGAGTTATCGGGTTTTTGTCAGGCTACTTCTACACTGCCCCGCCTCTTTTCCTTGTAGGCAAGGGGTTGGGGGAATTGCTGGTTGGCCTCAACTTTGGTCTTCTATCCGTTATCGGCTCATACTATGTTCAGGCACAGAGTATTTCTATAGGCGCTGCGTTTGCTTCTCTGCCGCTTGCATTCTTAATAGCCGCCATCTTATACATAAATGAATTTCCTGATTATGACGCTGACAAGGCTGTGGGAAAGAATCATCTTGTGGCGCGGCTTGGGAAGAAAAAAGCAAGATGGGGGTTTGTTCTGCTTGTGGCAGGAGCTTATACCAGCATTATTTCGGGTGTTATTCTGCATGTCATGCCTGTGATTTCGCTTCTGGCTGTCATTGCCGGCATATTCGGCGTTAAGGCTGTAAACGGGCTGTTTAAAAATTATGACAAATTCAAGGAATTGATCCCCTCCATAAAAGCGACTATACTTTGTCATCTGGCGACAGGGGTTGCCTTGATTGTTATATTTCTTGCATCTTGACAAACTCAGAAAACAAAAAGGTTGTCATAATCGGCGTCGGCAATATCCTGTTGAAGGATGAAGGCATCGGCATTCATGCAGTGGGACATTTGAAAAGGCTTTATGATTTTCCATCCAATGTAGAAATTGTAGACGGCGGCGTGGGCGGTTTGAATCTTTTGCCGTATATGGAGCGGGCGGAAAATCTCATTATAATAGACGCTGTCCAGGCAAATGCAGAGCCTGGGGCTATTTTTAGGTTTACGCCAAAGGATATATCAACCAGAGTAAAATATAAAACCTCTTTGCATGAGATGGGATTGCAAGAGGTCTTTGTCATTGCCGAAGCTACTGGAAAAAGGCGGCCAAAAACAGTGATAATCGGCATTCAGCCCAAGGATATTTCATCCTTGGGCATGGAGTTGACGGCTGAAGTGGAGGCAAAGCTGCCGGATATTTTGAATATGGTTGTTTCAGAACTTAAGAATATAGGAATCAGGATAAAAAAGCCGGCTTGACCTTGCCTGACTCTTGTGATACTTGAAGCATATATGCACGAACTTTCAATGGTTCAGGAACTTTTTAACATCTTGAAAGAGCAGGCCAAGAAACACGATGTTAAAAAGGTGACAAAGGTAAAACTCAGTATGGGCGAGTATTCAACCGTAGAGCCGTCGCATCTGAAGTCTTGTTTCGAGCTCCTTGCAGAAGGGACAATATTTGAGAATGCGGAGATTGATATAGAGAAGACATCCGGAGATGATATCGGCGTGCTTGGTATGGAGGGAGAGTAGATATGTGCCTTGCCATACCAATGAAAATAGTGGAAAGAAACGGCGACACCGGCATTGTGGAAACAATGGGCGTAAAGAAGACTATTTTTTTGACCCTTGTGGACGCTGAAGTTGGAGACCATGTTCTTGTTCACGCTGGCGTTGCCATAGGCAAGGTGGATGAAAAAGAGGCCAATGAAACTATGGCCATCCTCAATGAACTGGCAAAAGATGAAGCTTAAATTTTATGAGCCGATATCCAGACATCCTTGACCTGCGCAACTGGGATTTAACCCTCCTTAAAAGATACCAACCTAACTTTTCCAAAAATAATAAAATCTGCCATCTCTGCGCCCTTGGGCCTTGTAAGCTAACCCCCCTGCCCCCCCCTTTAACAAAGGGGGGGAAAGAGGGGGATTTTACTAAGGAGGGGAGAGATGTGGGATTTGCTCAAGTGGGGAGAAGGGGGGTTGGCAAATGCGGTATTTATGAAACCGGTTTCAAGGCAAGAGAGAGTTTGTTAGATGCTGTGATAGGCGCATCCGGTCATGCCTCCCATGCTGCAAGGCTCATAGAAGATTTAATTATAAAATATGCCAAAGACTGTCCTGTGGATGCCGGGCCGCATACTTCCATGCCCACGCCGGTTACAACGCTTATAACAGGCTGCAAGCCGAAGAGGATAGGCGAATTAAAAGATATTCTGCGTTATATAGAAGGCCAACTGACCCATCTCATGTCATCTGTAAATTTCGGCACAGAGGCGTCCCCTGAGGATTTTGTGAGCAAGGCGCTTCACGCAGGCATGTTGGATAACCTTGCAATGGAGATTGCTGACATTGCGCAGATATCTGCTATGAACATGCCAAAGGGCGAATCCAATTCTCCAATTGTTGCAATTGGGCTGGAAACCGTTGATACATCAAAACCTGTAATTCTTATCATCGGACACAATTCCACGGTTGCCCATGAGATTATCCACCTTGTTGAAGGCGGAGGCCTTAAGGATAGGGTAGAGGTATGCGGCCTTTGCTGTGCAGCATCTGACGGGGCAAGGCATAGTCATGGTTTTAAGATAATCGGCAATC
>JACRNK010000126.1 GCA_016234985.1 Deltaproteobacteria bacterium | reverse complement strand
TGAAACATATAGAGATTGCCGATGTTGACGGCGACAAGAAAAATGAAATTATTATGATTGACAGACACAATCTCTTTATCTACCGGTTTAAAGGACAAGGGCTGGAAATGGTAAAGGAATTCAAAGGCGATCTCTCTATTGAAAACTACAACGCGTCAATCGCTGACATGAATAACAACGGCATCCCTGAAATATATGTGACAAGGATGGCGGGCAACAGATTGAACTCGTATGTGCTGGAATATAAAGACGGCGAATTCAAAACCATTGCATCTGATTTGAAATGGTTTCTACGAGCGGTGAAAGATCCAAAAACAGGCCAGATACTCATTGGCCAGAAATACAGCGATGCAACCGGATTTTACGGCACAGTTCAAAGACTTGAATGGAAGGATGGAAAACCGCAGGAAGCCAAGGGCGCTGACATACCCAAAGGCTTGAATTTATACAATTTTGAAATGGCCGATTTCGACAGAAATGGAACAACAGATATTATAGCGCTTGATGAAAGGGATCATCTGCGCGCTTACAGCAAAGATAAAAACGGCATTTGGGAAGAAACGTGGAAGAGCGGAGAGTTTTACGGCGGGAGCCTGAACCGTCTGGAGCTTGGAGCAACTTCAACCAATCAGGAGGCAAGCGATTATATAGACATAAAGGCCAGGATTATTTATGCCGACCTTGACGGCAGCGGAGCGGGAGAAATGATAATCAGCAGCAATAACCCCGGCATCGCAGGCCGCTATTTTAAAGTGATAAGATCTTATGACAGCGGCGAAATTATAGACATGGTATGGGAAGGAAACAGCTTTGAAGAAAAATGGAGAACAAAAAAAATTGACGGCTATATTGCAGATTATAGTGTAGCCGATATAGACAATGACAGCCACAAGGAGCTGGCAGTCTTGGTCGTCAGGGACGGCGGAGCGGGAAAGAGCTATATTGCGGTTTATAAACTACAGGGAATAGGCAAGAGGCAATAGGCGGGTTGACTTGCTTTTGAAATTTTAGGATTGCAAATTTCTAAAATTTTGTATAGATTTATAGTTTGCAATTTTCCATTTATAATAGAAAACTATATACAGCGACATAAATAAAGCGCATATAGAGCGTCAGAACAAAGCAGACCAAGGCGCGACGAAGGCGAGGAGTGAGGCGTATTTTTCAGCATACGCCGCAATGACGAGCCGAGGAGCAACGCAGGTATGCGAAGTTATGACGCTCTATATAAATGGCGGTGTAGCTCAGGTGGTAGAGCAAGGGTCTCATAAGCCCTTTGTCCGTGGTTCGAGTCCACGCACCGCCACCAAATTTTTAAGCAGCCGATGTATTATCAATAATTATCTTAGGGAGGATTTAAAATGCAAAGAACTTTATCAATTGTCAAACCTGACGGCGTAAATAAAAATATCGTCGGCGAGGTGATAACAAGATTTGAAAAGGCCGGTCTTAAGGTGGTTGCCTTGAAGATGGTTCATCTCACCAAGAAACAGGCAGAAGGATTTTATGCGGTTCATAAGGCAAGGCCGTTCTTTGACAGCCTTACCGCATTCATGTGCTCAGGCCCAATTGCGCCGATGGTTTTGGAAGGGAATGATGCCATAAAAAAGGTACGGGATATTATGGGGGCGACAAACCCAAAAGATGCTGTGCCAGGCACCATAAGAAAAGACTTTGCAGATTCAATTGAATCAAATATCGTTCACGGCTCAGACGCCCCGGACACGGCAGCCTTTGAAATAGGTTATTTTTTTAACGCAACTGAAATTTTGCGATAAGGGGTTTGCAATGGAATCTATTGATAAAATAAAGGCGCATTATAATTTTACAACAGGGGATGCGGCTAATCTTAAACAACTTAAGCCTGTAATGGAAAAACATAAGGATGATTTTCCCAAGGAGTTTTACAATTACATAAAACACCTTGAGGATACTCCAAAGTTTCTTAAAAATGAAGAAATCATCAAAAGACACCAGGACGGGCTCAAGCAATGGTTTATGGATCTCTTTTCAGGCGAATACAGCGCTCAATACTTAAGAGATATTGAGCGCATAGGCTATGCGCATGTAAAAATAAACCTTCCCGCCCATTATGTTAATGCCGCCATGCATTTCGTAAGGCAATACTGCCTGAGGATTCTTGAAAAAGAGTTCTGCACAGACATTAACGAATGCAGATATTTGGCAAAATCAGTTGATAAAATCATAGATATAAATCTTGATGTCATTACAAGCTCATTCATAGAGGAGGAAATAAAAACATATTTTCTCTCCGAGAGGGTGGAGTCCTATCTCATACAATTTGCCAACAGGTTTGCATACGTAGTCATAGAGCTTATGGATACGGAAGTCAAACACCTCAAGGGCGGCAAGTTTGCCATAAAGGTATTTATAAGCGTGGCGCTGGTTGCCGTTATCAGAAAGCTGCTTGTAACCACGCTCAAGGCCGAGGCATTGGAAACCCAGCTGTCAATTATACTCATAGCTGCAATTGCCGTGCTTGGAGCAATATACTGGCTGATAGCTAAGGCGGAAAAGGCAGAGTAGGACGGTCAATTCTACTGATACGAAAGATCTGATGCATTTATCCTCTCCCTCCACGGATCTTTTATCACACTTAGCGCATCTTCCAGTCTCAAATAAAGTTTTTTCCTGTTATCCATATCGTCTGCAACGGCTTTCTTAATCGTATTTAACCCAACCCGTCTTATCCACTTAAATGTCCTTTCAGCATAATGGGCGTCTTCCCTGTAATACTGGATAAATGCGGCGGTTATTTCAATAACCTCTTCCGCAGATTTCACGAAACACAACTTCTCTCCTCCTTTCAGTTCTATGCCGCCGCAGCCGCCGGCATATACTTCCCATCCACCGCTCACACCCACAATGCCTATGTCTTTTATCGCTGATTCGGCGCAGTTCCTGGGACATCCGCTTACGGACATCTTGAGCTTTGCAGGCATCCACAATCCTTCAAACTTCTTTTCAATCTCTATGCCGAGATTAAGAGAGTCCTGTGTGCCGTATCTGCAAAACGATGAGCCTACGCATGTCTTTACAGTCCGAAGCGCCTTGCCGTAAGCATAGCCTGAAGGCATATCAAGCTCTTTCCAGATGCCCACGAGATTTTCTTTTTTTACGCCTACAAGGTCAATGCGCTGCCCGCCGGTGAGTTTCACAAGCGGAATCCTATATTTAATCGCCGCATCTGCTATCTTCTTCAATTCCTCAGGATTTGTAGCCCCGCCGTACATCCTCGGCACAACAGAGAATGTGCCGTCCTTCTGTATGTTGGCATGCGCCCTCTCGTTAACTAATCTTGAGGTCTGGTCGTCCTCATATTCTTTGGGCCATATCATTGCCGCATAATAATTGATGGCAGGCCTGCATACTTCGCATCCCACTGTTTCCCAGCCGAGAGTTTCCATAACCTCTCTTACCGATTTCAATCTTTTTTCCCTGATATTCTTTATAACATCATCCCGTGAATACTTGGTGCAGCTGCATATAGCGGCAGTTTGCCGGTTGTCCTGAAAGCTTGAGCCAAGCACAGATTCCAGTATCTGATCTACAAGCGCTCCGCAACCTCCGCATGAGCTTGATGCCTTTGTCTCTCTTTTCACATCCTCCCGTGTAAACAGCCCCTTCTTTTCTATTGCCTCAACTATCGTCTTTTTAGTAATACCGTTGCATCCGCAGACTATTGCGTCATCAGGCATGGTTTCTATTGACAGCGCAGCCTTGCCTGCCATGCTATCTCCGAAAAGTATGCTCCGTCTTTTTTGCGATATGTCTTCCGCCTGCTGCAGGCTTGAAAAAAGACGGGGGCCGTCGGCAGTATCGCCGTACATCAGTATGCCTGTAATGCGGTTATCTTTAAGCAGCAGTTTCTTATAAAAACCGTTTCCCCTGTCTAAATATTCAATTGTCTCAGTCCTGGAATTCTCGTTTATATCCCCTGAAGAATAGAGGTCTATGCCCGGTATCTTTAATCTGGTTGAAGTCGGCTGGTTTTTGAATATGAGGCGGCAGTCGCCTGCAAGGTGGTTTGCCAAAACCCTGGCCTGCTCAAAGATAGGCGCAACAAGCCCGAAGGTGGCGCCTCTGTGCTGAACGCATTCGCCGATCGAATAGATTGCAGGGTCATAGGTCTGCATGGTGTCGCTTACTACAATCCCTTTTTCACAATATACGCCCGAAGACATTGCAAGTTCAATATTAGGTTTTATGCCGACCGACATTACAACAATATCCGCATCCACTGAACTGCCGTCCTTGAACCTCAACCCTTCAACTTGCTCATTTCCTAAAATCTCCACAGTCTCTTTGCCCAAAAGTATTTCTATGCCGAGCTTCTCAATATCATGCTTTAAAAATTCTGCGGCAACCTTATCAAGCTGTCTTTCCATGAGCCTATCCATGAGATGCGCCACGCTGACTTTCATGCCAAGGCTTTTTAATCCGTATGCCGCCTCAAGGCCAAGCAGGCCGCCGCCTATTACAACCGCCCTGCCGCCTTTCTGGGAAAGACTCTTTAAATTCTCGCAATCGTCTATGTCTCTGAATGTGACAACGCCTTTTTTGTCTATGCCGGAAACAGGCGGTATAAACGGCATTGAGCCTGTTGCGAGTATAAGTTTATCATACTGCGCTTCGGCGCCGTTTTCTGCGGTGACAATGCGGCTCTTTCTTTTGATAGCCGTGATTTTTGAACCTG
>JACRNK010000146.1 GCA_016234985.1 Deltaproteobacteria bacterium | reverse complement strand
TCGCCCGTAGAGCCTGTTTCAGGATATGATGCGCCGCCTGTGGCAAGTATTACGGCATCTCCGTGGAAAATGCCCTTATCAGTATCAACGCCGACAACCTTATTGTCCTTAACAAGTATCTCCTTTGTTGTTGTATTGACAATTGTTTTAACGCCTTGTTTGTTCAGATACATTGCCATAGCCTTTACAACATCCTTTGCGCTTCCTGACAAAGGAAATATCCGCATGCCCCTTTCAAGCGTGGTTTTTATGCCTATGGATTCAAAGAAACCAATAAGGTCGTTGCTGAAGAATCTTGCAAACGCATTTCTGAGAAACCTTCCGTTGGGGCCGAATGCCTCTATAAACCTGTCCATGTCTTCGCCGCTTGTTAAATTGCACCGGCCCTTGCCTGTGATGGAAATCTTTATGCCCACCTGCGGCATTTTCTCAAGCAGGGTAACATCTGCGCCAAGCTCTGCGGCGCGGCCTGCTGCCATAATGCCTGCGGCCCCGCCGCCTATTACGATTATCTTTTTAGCCATGGTTGAACAAACAGAGTAAATAAAAAAAGGATTGTGAAATTATGCACAATCCTTGCGTTTCCCGTTTAAAGGCATAACGGGACATGTATTGGTGGAGCTGAGGGGGATCGAACCCCTGACCTCAAGACTGCCAGCCTTGCGCTCTCCCAACTGAGCTACAGCCCCATTTCATATAACTATTGTGTAAAAATAACACCCTGTCTTTTTTTTGTCAATCTATTTTGTTCTTATCTTGTTCAATGTTGACTTGAAATCCTAAAGGTGTTAATTTCTTGATGTTTTAATGGGAGGATAGGGATTTGCTGAATGTCCAGAATTTAAGCATGAGTAGCCAGGCGAGTTTATGGGATATGATTTTAGGCGCAGGCATTATGGTAAAGTTTGTGCTTATCATACTCTTTGTCTTTTCTGTTCTCTCATGGGCGATAATCATATATAAGTATCGCATTATCAGAAAGATGGAAAAGGAATCCGGCGCATTTCTGGAGTTTTTCTGGCATAAAAAGCAATTTGCATCCATATTTGCGGCTGCCGCAAACTATAGATTTACGCCGCTTGCAAGGCTTTTTGCCGCAGGTTATAACGAGCTCTTGCAGGCAAGGACGCAAAAAAGAGAGGATGCCCAATTTTTTATCGGAGAGACGGATAGCATCCAGAGGGCATTGAAAAAGGCAATGTCAGTAGAAATAAGCAGGATGGAAAGGGCTGTTTCATTTCTTGCCACCACAGGCAACACTACGCCGTTTATCGGTCTTTTCGGCACAGTGTGGGGCATAATGAATTCGTTCAGCGGCATAGGGGCAAAAGGGTCGGCCAGCCTTGCTGTGGTTGCGCCAGGCATATCCGAGGCGCTTATTGCCACTGCTATGGGTCTTGTCGCTGCCATTCCGGCAGTGGTTGCCTATAATCATTTTGTGACGAGGATTAACAGGATGGCGCTTGAAATGGAAAACTTTGCAGGAGATTTTCTGAATATAGTGGAAAGGGAATCGGCGAGAGAGAAAAAATGATTGATTTTTCAAGGCCGAAACAGCGGACTGTTTTATCCCAGATAAATGTTACGCCGCTTGTGGATGTGATGCTGGTCTTGCTCATCATATTTATGGTTACCGCGCCAATGCTTCAGGAGGGGTTGGATGTCAATCTGCCCAAGGTAAAGGCATCGGGATTGACAACAGAAGAGGAGCCTCTGGTTGTAACAATAAACAGGGATTTATCAGAGAAATAAGAAAGGGGCAGTTCTTTTAAAGGCAGACAAGGATGTGGCATACGGTGTTGTTATCAGTGTAATGGCTGAGATAAGAAAGGCGGGCATAGAAAGGGTCGGCATGATGACCGAGCCTGTTCCCGGAGGATAGATGACGGCTGGTTTCTACAATGATGAAAGACAGCCCGGTTTCGGTTTCACAGTAGCGATTTCTGTTTGTCTGCATATTATTTTTATAGCCCTTGTTCTGTTGCTTGCCAATGACAGCTCTTCAAGAAAGATTATAACACCCATCTACACAGTTGACCTGTTTGCTCCGGAAAAACCAATCACCCCTCCAAAGATTATTGAGTCAGAGAGTCAAGGAGTCAGAGAGTCAAAGAAGCAGAGAGTTAAGGAGGAGAAGGCCACTGCTTTAAAAAAGAAAAAAGAGCCGTCTCTGGATGATGCAATAAAAAAAATACAGGCGCGTGTGAAGAAAAGGGAGGCGGAAGAGGAGATAAATAAGGCAGTAGAGGGATTGCAAAACAAACAGTTGGAAAAAAGGATTAAGGAAATCAGAGAGAGGGTGGCTCATAAACAGGGCGTTGTGAAATCCGTCAAGCTTGTCCCCGAAGGCTTTAATCGGGGAACCGAAGAAAAAAGACCTGAGCTGCAAAAAGGGACTGTAATAAAACGGGTCGAAGAATTGGAAGAAAAATATGCCCAGCTTGCAGGGGATTTAATACATGACAAATTTCCGCCGCTTCCGCAGGAATTGGGAAAGGATTTTGTGGAAATAGGGGTGTGTTTTCCAAGGTGTAAAAAGTAGAAAAGATATGGCGCTGCTGAAAAGATATTTCATACTGTTTTCACTGCTTGCTGCTTGCTGTTCGCTGCTTACCGTATTCATCAATACAGGCCACGCCAAGGTCTATATAGACATAAACGCCCCTGCCGGCAAAAGGCTGCCCATTGCCATCCCTGACATAAAAATCCTTGGAGGTTTGGGCGCTGAGTCCGAGGCAGACGGCCTTTTGCGCGATATTCTCATCCATGACCTGGAATTTACCGGCCTCTTTGATGTCCTTGATAAAAAATCATATATAGAAGACCCGAATAAAAAACCTAATGATATAGACTTCAAGGATTGGAAGGTTATAGGCGCCGATATTTTGATAAAAGGGGTTCTTATCGCAGAGGAAGAAAACCTGACTGTGGAATTAAAACTTTTTGATGCTGTTCAGGCAAAGATGCTCACAGGCCGGCGATATATCGGCAAGAAAACCAATACAAGAGCCATAGCCCACAAGTTTGCAAGCGAGGTAATTGAGGCCTTGACCGGAGAAAAGGGGATATTTGATACACAGTTTTTGTTTGTTTCAAATATCTCCGGCAGCAAAGAAGTTTATATGGCTGATTATGACGGCTACAATTTAAGGCAGGTTACAAGAAACGGTTCAATCAATATTTCCCCACAGTGGTCGCCTGACGGCGCAAGGGTTTTATACACATCCTACAAGGAGGGGCAGCCGTATCTTTATATGTTGGAGCTTGCAACAGGCAGGGAGACAAGGCTTTCCAATCAGCCCGGCATAAACATAGGGGCGAGATGGTCGCCTTCCGGGAAAGAGATAGCTCTAACCTTAAGCAAAGACGGCAACCCTGAACTTTATATATTGGAGTTGGGTGGAATGAAGTTAAAACGGCTTACAAATAACTGGGCGATAGATGTGTCGCCAAGCTGGTCGCCTGACGGAAAGAGGCTGGTGTTTGTGTCTGATATAGGTGGAAATCCGCATATCTATATGATAAACTCTGACGCAACCGGGCTTGCCCGCCTTACATATGACGGCAAATACAATGCCGCGCCTGCATGGTCGCCCAAGGGAGATAGGATTGCTTTTGCACGGCAGAGCGAAGGCAGGTTTGATATATGGGTTATGAATGCCGATGGAACAGGGCAGATTAAGCTTACTTCAAACAGCGGGGATAATGAGAATCCTTCATGGTCGCCTGACGGCAGATATATAATGTTTGCGTCTACAAGGGACGGGGGCGGCAATATTTATATTATGCAGAATAACGGAGAGAGGCAGAGGCGGATAAGAATAGAGAATATGGCAAAGCAAGGACAAACTGCCCCTTCATGGTCGCCGTATTTACAGTAACAGTTTTAATGTCCCCCTTTGGAGGGGGCAGGGGGAGGATTTAAAAAAGGGAGAAAACCATCCACCCCCTTAATCCCCCGCCAGCGGGGGACAAAAAAAGGAGGATAAAATGAAAAAAAACAGCCTGTCAATATTTGTGTTAGTAATAACAGCCATTGTTTTTATGGCTGCAGGGTGCATGAAGGTTGTAAAACAAGAGGAGGTTCAAAAAGCGGCAGAGCCTTCTCCTGCTGTCCAGCCTGCGGAGGAAAAGGTCGCAGCGGAAGCAAAAAAAGAAAAAGTTGCGGAGCAGCCGATAAAGCAAGAGGCGGTTGAGGCGGATGCAAAGGGAGAAAAGGGACCGGCGGCAAAAATAGAAACAAAGGATGAAGTTGCTGAACTGGCAGAAAAACAAAGTAGGCTTTTGACCATATATTTCGACTTTGACAGATTTACCATAATGGATAATATGAACCCTGTTCTGGATAAAAATGCGCAGTGGCTTAAGAAAAAGGCTGGCGTTAAGATTCAGGTTCAGGGCCATGCCGACGAAAGAGGGACAAATGAGTACAATATCGCCCTTGGTGAGAGAAGGGCGCAGAGCGTCAAAAAATATCTTGTGGACAGCGGGGTGAATGAGGCAAAATTATCCACTATAAGTTACGGCGAGGAAACCCCTGCTGACCCTGGCCACACTGAAGAGGCGTGGGCAAAGAACAGACGTGTGGAGTTTGTAATTGTAAAATGAGGCCAATGTCAATTATCAATTATCAATTATCAGTTATCAGTTCACTGTTAACTGTTAACTGTTTACTGCTTACTGTATTGTCAGGCTGCATAGCGCTTGAGCCTAAAGACGATCCTGTAAAAAGGGACATAGACGGCTTGAAGCGAAGCATGGCCGTAGAGCAGCAGAAGCTCGTCCGGCTTGAAGAGGGAATAAAGAAAAGCTC
The DNA here is from genome assembly GCA_016234985.1 of Deltaproteobacteria bacterium. Taxonomy (GTDB): domain Bacteria; phylum Desulfobacterota; class GWC2-55-46; order UBA9637; family UBA9637; genus JACRNJ01. The sequence continues at coordinate 41 of JACRNK010000146.1, read as the reverse complement.
AGAACTTCAAACAAAGAGATTTGATGCGGCAGATGAAGCCA
>JACRNK010000145.1 GCA_016234985.1 Deltaproteobacteria bacterium | reverse complement strand
CTGATTATCGCATCCCTTTTTATATCTTTGATTCCCTCCGATGTCAGGATATTTATCGATCTGTCCAGGATGATCTCCACGCCACCTTTGGTAAAGGATACAAATCCCCCCTCACCCCCCTTTGCTAAAGGGGGGAAACCTGAAAAATCCCCCTTTGAAAAAGGGGGAGCAAGGGGGATTTTATGAAATGTGGTCATCATCTTCCTGTCAGAGTCAAAAGGTATCTCAGAAATCCTTTCATTGTCCTTTTCCAATATCGTCTTTTTTAAACCGGCCTTCTCGGCAGCCATGTAAAGGGCCACCTCTGTGGGGTCTCCAATAACATTGCCACTGGCGTCAGAGGTCGCATCGTTGCTCAAAGCCATGGCCGTCATTAATGATTGTAGGGGCGAACCCCTGTGTTCGCCCTCTTTTGGACAGACACGGAGGTCTGCCCCTACAAATTTTCCATCAACATATATCTCCTCCGCCGTCATCTTATTAAGGGTCAAGGTTCCCGTCTTATCCGTACATATATATGTCACGGAGCCGAGGGTCTCTACTGCTGGGAGTTTCCTGATGAGGGCATTCTGCTTTACCATCTTCCTTGCTCCCAGTGCCAGGGATATGGTTACCACCGCCGGAAGGGCCTCCGGGATTGCGGCGACTGCAAGAGAGATGGCAGTAAGAAGCATTAGTAAAGGCGATTCGCCCCTCATTATACCTATGCCAAAGACAATGGCGCAGATTATCAGAACGGCAATGGCGAGTCTCTGGCCGAAGGCCATCAGTCTTTTCTGAAGAGGCGTCTTTGCCTCTTCTTCGGTCTGAAGCATGGTGGCGATGCGTCCAATCTCAGTTTCCATCCCTGTAGACACCGCAATGCCCTTCCCACGGCCATAACTGACAATCGTTCCCTTATAGGTCATGTTCTTCCGGTCGCCGAGGGGGATAGTTTCGTCATGGAGTGACGCTGTATGCTTTTCAACAGGAACAGACTCCCCCGTAAGGGCAGCCTCCTCGACCTTAAGCTGGGCGGATTCAATGAGCCTCAAGTCGGCCGGGACAACCCTTCCGGCTTCTAAAAGAACCACATCTCCAGGGACTACATCGGAAGAAGCGATATTTGAGGCATGGCCATCCCTCAGAACAGTGGCCGTTGGCGCAGCCATCATCTTCAGCGCCTCCATCGCCTTTTCAGCCCTGTATTCCTGGACAAAGCCAATGACCGCATTTATCACGACTATCACAACTATGGCAATGGTGTCGGCCACCTCCCCCAAGGCTCCTGCGATGACGGCGGATGCCATGAGGACAATGATCATGAAGTCCTTGAACTGGTCGAGAAACATCCCCAAAGGGCTCTTCTTCTTTCCCTCTTTAAGCTCATTAGGGCCGTATTCTTCAAAACGCTTCTTTGCCTTTTCCGAGGAAAGGCCCTGAAGGGATGTTCCCAAATCTTCAATGACTGAATCTATTTCTTTTTGATGCCATCTCATAACAGAAATTCAAATCCCCCCCTGAAAAAGACGGGAGCGTTTTTGTAACTATATCATAAAAAATTCTTGATAACATATCTTACATCTGTTAGGATATGTTTTTAAACAACAATCCTCATATCTCATAGACGCAAAGGAGTATCCTGTATGCCTTTTAATTATCTTATGGGTCTGTTCTCTAACGACCTTGCTATTGATCTTGGCACTGCAAATACGGTTATCTATGTAAAGGGCAAAGGAATCGTATCCAACGAACCTTCGGTGGTTGCCGTAAAACGGGATGGAAGGGGAAGGAAGGTTCTGGCTGTAGGCAAAGAGGCAAAGTTAATGCTCGGCAAAACACCCGGCAATATTACAGCCATACGCCCCATGAAAGACGGGGTAATAGCCGATTTTGAAGTTACAGAAGAAATGCTGAAGCATTTTATAAGAAATGTTCACAAAAGAAGATTTGGACTAAGGCCCAGGATAATAATCTGCATACCTTCCGGCATAACTCAGGTGGAGCAGAGGGCTGTAAGGGAATCTGCGCTTTCAGCGGGGGCGAGCGAGGTTTACCTTATGGAAGAACCCATGGCCGCAGCAATCGGCGCAGGGCTTCCCATAACAGAACCTTCAGGAAATATGATAGTGGACATCGGCGGCGGGACATCGGAGGTTGCGGTCATATCGCTGGCAGGGATAGTGCAGTCCATGTCGGTCAGGGTAGCCGGCGATAAGATGGATGAGGCCATTGTTCAATATATAAAAAGAAAGCATAACCTTTTTATAGGCACAGAGGCTGCGGAGGCCATAAAAATGAACCTTGGGCTGGCCATGCCCAGTGAAGAGAAAAAAACAATGGAGATAAAGGGGAGAAACCTTGTAACAGGCATACCAACGACAATGGTGATAGACGGCGAAGAGGTGCGGGAAGCGCTGACGGAGCCGCTTGTCGCGATAATAGACGCAGTAAAATCCGTGCTTGAGAGAACGCCCCCCGGCCTTGCGGCAGACCTTGTTGATAAAGGGATTGTGCTTGCAGGCGGAGGCGCGCTTTTGAAAAATCTTGATGTAATTTTAAGAGAAGAGATAAAGCTGCCTGTAACCATTGCCGACGACCCTCTGACATGCGTTGTCCGCGGGGCAGGCAAGGCGCTGGATGAAATAAGGCTCCTGCGAGAGGTATCGCTGCCGTCGTAAAATTAAGTTGCAAGCTAAAGAGGTTCTTGCAAAAGTCTAAAAAAGTCTAAAATAGTCGTCATTCCGGCGTGTTTTAAGCCGGAATCCAGTATCTTTGCCTTAAAAACCTCTGGATTCCGGCGTAAGGACTGCCGGAATGACGAGTTTTGCAAGAGGCTCTAAAGACTTGAACCATGCATATTGAAACCCATGACTAACTTCCTGAAAAAGCATCAACTTGTTATTACTTCCGCTTTTTTGTGCCTTTTGGCGCTTCATATAGCCTCCACCAGCACAAAGGGCATAGGCGGAACCATTATTACCGGCAAGCTCATCTCTGCTATAACCTCGCCTGTCCAATATGGCATCACTTCCGCAACAAAGGGAATCAAATCAATATGGGCGTCTTATATATACCTCATCAATGTAAACAGAGAAAATGCGTTATTAAAAAACAATATGGAAAAACTCAAACAAGAGAATAATCAATTACAAGAGGCCGTTTTTCTGAATAACAGATTAAAGGAACTGCTAACCTTTAAGCAGGACCTAACCGCAGCAACAGAAGCCGCTGATGTCATAGGGATTGAAAACTCAGGATGGATAAAGACAATAACTATAAACAAAGGCATCTCCGATGGCATTAAGCGGGACATGGTTATCCTGACTCCATTGGGCATTGCCGGCAGAATAATAGATGCGCAGCCAACAACCTCTAAAGCCCTCCTTGTCACAGATCCGCGGTGCGCTATTGATGTAATTGTGCAAAGAACCAGGATCAAAGGCATAGCCGAAGGCAACGGCGTTGACAGGTTGATATTAAAATATGCAAGACATGAAGACGATATACAGGTGGGCGATATATTGATATCATCCGGCCTTGGCGGCATCTTTCCAAAAGGCATGGTCGTAGGAGAGATAGTCCGCGTAGAAAAAGGAGAAGACAACTTTTTTATGGATATAGAAGCCAAACCAAGCGCAGATCTCAAAAGATTGGAAGAGGTCATGGTCATCACAGGAAACAATAGTCTTGCACCCTCCCCTATCGTGAGCATGCCGAACCGATGATGCAATGAAAAATTTTGTTATTTATCTTTTCCTTGCCCTCCTCTTTCTGGTAATAGATAACACCCTGCTCCACCTCTTGTTTCCCCCGTTCTTGATTCCGGATGTTATCCTTATAATGGTTTTTTATCTCGGTTTTAACAACCGCTCCGCTTCAGGGGCGCTGACAGCCTTCAGCCTTGGATATCTAACAGATGTATTTTCAGCAGGGGTCGTGGGGACTTCATCATTTACGCTTGTATTTGTATTTGCCGTCACATCTCTGCTGGCAAAGCTGATAAGTTTAGACAATATGCTCGTAAAGATTGGGGGGACAGCCTTTATGAGCATAGTAAAGGGGACATTGACATACCTCATTCTCAGATTCCTGAATCAGGGAATCCCATTTTATATTATCTTTCCCGCAGCCATTTTTACAGGCATAGCAAGCCCTTTTGTATTTAACCTGCTGAAGAGAGTGGAGCTAAAGGCCAAGTCCATGGGTTACTCTAATTATTGATAACGCAATAGGGGTCTGACAGGATGAGCGCTTATTTAGGAAATAATAAACCGGGTGAGTTAAAGACAAGGCTTTATATTGCGACAGGCATTGCCATATCCATATTTTTTCTGCTCATTGTGCGGCTGTGGTTCCTGCAGGTATTCGAGGGAAATAAATTCAAGGAATTATCGGAAAATAACCGGGTGAGGCTTGTCAGAGAGACAGCGCCGCGCGGACTAATTATGGACAGGACAGGCAAGACAATAGTGGAGAACAGGCCTGCCTTTCATCTAACTATAACCCCTGAGGATGTAAAAGATTGGGCAAAAATTAAAAAGGTTATTCCGGCTATTGTCAATAATATTTCAGAGGATGATATTGAATCAAGGATAAACCAGGCAAACGGACGGCCGTCATTTCAGGCAATAAAACTCAAAGACGACCTTACATGGGAAGAAATAGCCAGAGTTGAAGCATTCAGAATAGATATGCCTGGCATTATGCTGTCTATTGAGCCGCGGCGGGTATATCCTTTTGGAGACGCTGTTTCCCATATTATCGGTTATCTTGGCGAGATAGACGAACAGCAATTAAAAAAATTAAAAAAGGCAAATTATATGTCCGGGGATTTTATCG
>JACRNK010000037.1 GCA_016234985.1 Deltaproteobacteria bacterium | reverse complement strand
GCATCCTTGACGGTCTTTATCTTTTCAGCATCCTCATCAGGTATCTCTATGTTGAATTCCTCTTCAAATGCCATAACCATCTCTACCGTATCAAGCGAGTCCGCTCCCAGGTCGTCAACAAAAGAGGCCTCTGATTTTACCTCCTCCTCGGTTACACCCAACTGGTCAACGATAATTTTTTTAACCTTGCTTTCTACAACCATTTTAACACCTCCTGATTTTTGTTAATTTAAGTTTAAATTGCCGAATTGTGCTTATATCATTTCAGCAACTGCCTTGTCAAAGGATAATAAGCCTCACATATACATCCCGCCGTTTATATTTAAAACCTGGCCAGTAATATAATTGGCAGCGTCAGAAACGAGAAAGAGCACGCCCTCTGCCACATCATCTGGTGTCCCAAGCCTTGCCAGTGGTATTTGTTTTGCCAGCTCCTCTCTTACCTTTTCAGAAAGGGCCTGGGTCATGGCTGTTTCTATAAAACCAGGGGCGATTGCGTTGCAGGTAATATTCCTTGATGCAAACTCCCTTGCAACAGTCTTGGCAAGGGCGATAACCCCTGCCTTGCTCGCGGAATAATTTGCCTGGCCTGCATTGCCCATCTCTCCCACAATGGACGCAATATTTACAATGCGGCCACATCTCTGCTTTGCCATATGCCTGACAGCGGCCTTTGTGCAGTTAAAGACGCCTTTCAGATTTACGGCAATTACCGCATCCCAATCTTCTTCCTTCATTCTCAGGATAAGGGCGTCTTTTGTAATTCCGGCATTATTGACCAATATATGGATTGCGCCAAGTTTGGCAACTGTTTCATCCATCATGGCCTCTGCTTCCTGAAGGTTTGCCACATTTGCCATTATTGCTATTGCCTTCCTGCCAAGGCTCTCTATTACTTTGGCAGTTTCCTGCGCCTTTTCAAGGTTCATATCAACTATGACTAAGTTTGCGCCTCTATTTCCAAGTTTTAAGGCTATGGCCTTTCCTATGCCCTGCGCAGCGCCTGTTACAAGAGCAACCTTGTCTTTGAGAATCATAGAACCTCCCTTTTTTAAATTTCGGATTTAAGTTTCGGAATTCAAAATCTGAAACCTAAAATTGCAAATCAACAATTTCCTGTTTCCTTTATATCAGTCTTGAGGATATATTTTCCGTTTTGCTCCGTAAGAGCATACTGTTTGTAGAAATAAATTGCAAAAATGTTTTTTAGCTCCATCGGAGCGGCCTGTTTATGCTTACCGGACGCTTGAACGTGGGAACGATAATAATTTATTCCCCCTTAATAAAGGGGGTTAGGGGGTTGTCCCCCTGCACCCCCTCTTTCTTTATCCCTTTTAGATTGTTTGTTCTTGCAATTGATGAATCTCTTTCAATTCTTTTTTAATGGCCATCTCTTCTTCTTCAATATCATAATCATTTTGCAGACCAAGCCAGAAGTGAGGAGTGGTGCCTAACAACCTGCTAAGACGAAGAGCCATATCTGCTGTAATTCGCTTTTTGCCTTTTATTATTTCTTCTATTATTGTTTGAGACAAATGCGTTTCTTTTGCCACTTTATATGCTGTTATATTCAGCGGCTTCATAAATTCTTCAACTAAAACCTCTCCCGGATGTATATTTTTTAATTTTTTCATATAACCTCCCTTAATGATAGTCCACTATTTCTACATCATAACAATCATTGCCTGCCCATTTGAAGCAAATACGCCATTGATCGTTTATCCGTATACTGTGTTGCCCTTTTCTATCCCCTGTTAGTTTTTCCAATTTGTTTCCAGGAGGTGAAAACAAGTCGTTAAGAGAAAAAGAGTTGTTCAATATTCTCAATTTTCTCCTTGCGATATTTTGTATCTCTCCGGGTAATCTTCTGGAAACTTCCCCATTCCATATCTTTTCAGTTTCTTTAGACGCAAATGTCTTTATCACTCGGATATAATAATATGAAACTTTAATAATATCAAGGCGTCGTATGTCAAGGGTAATGGCGTCTCGTTGATAAATAATCTTCGCCCAATTACCTGTGGCGGCGGGAATTATTCTATGCCGGTTCAATTTTGCAGATTGAACCTAAATGTTTTGGCTCAGGCTGCAAGGCTGAATCGGCAGAGTATCGTAGTGCGAGACTTTAGTCTCGCTTCGGATTGGCGAGGCTAAAGCCTCGCACCACAAAAACCTCCATTTCAAAAAATATTGCTTATTTGTTTTACCGTAGTGCGAACCTTTAGGTTCGCATATTGATAGCGCTGCGAAAGATAGTGCTATAGGATGTGCTGACGCACGAAGCGCATCCTATGGCTCTATGGCTCTTTCGTAGCCGCCGACCTTCAGGTCGGCCTTTCAAAAAGGCGGACATAAATGTCCGCGGCTACATTTTCAAAAAATATCGCGTGCAGGGGGCATTCCCCCTTAACAAAGGGGGTTAGGGGGTTGCGTTTGCTCTGCCCGCAATTTGTTGCGCCCTTTTTATGTTCTTTGTTCTTGTAGTTTTTCCTGAACCCAAAGGTTAATCAGGGTATCGGCGGCAACGCCTCTTTTCTGTGCGAGAAACTGAATTTTTTCCGATAGTGTTCTGTCCACCGCGTAATAAATAACCTCGGACTCAATATCAACATCAAATTGCGCTTCTTTGGTCTTATCCCAAAAATCAGATAAATCATGTGTATCCCAAAACTCTCCGATTTCCTTGTAGGATGTTGCCTGTGATAATGAACTCTTATGTTTTCTCATTATAGTCTCCTTTCTGCTTTTGTCATGTCACGCGCCGAAAGAATTAAGGCACGTGTGTCTGTTTTATAAACAAAGAATACAATGAGGTAACGACCACTATCCGTTTGCCCCATTGCTGCATAAACATTCTCTCCCGCACGATGTCCTTTTTCAACAAATCGAAAACGAGGTTTGTTAACCAATACCTCTCTGACTTCATGCTGTTGAACATTGTGTTTTCGGATAAGTTTCTCAATAGTATCATCAAACCAAATAGCGCCCTTAATTTTCAATGGTCAATCTCCTGCAATATTTTATCATTTTTTCAGAAATAAAATTCAAAAAATGTTTTTTTGCTCCATCGGAGCGGACTGTGTATTCAATCCATGCAATTTTCATCGTATTCAATGTTCAGGCCGCTCCTACAGAGCTTTGGTTTTGGTTATGAATTCTGTTTCTACAAACAGGTCGCCTCTACGAGGCTGTCGTCCCCGAATGTTTCTATCGGGGATATGTTTTTTGCTTGAACAAAAACCGTATTCCCGATAAAAACTTCGGGAATGACATAAAGAGAGTTTTTCAGAGTGTCCTTAATACTATTTTGAGACAGTTAATAAGAAGCAAGAACCATATTTATAATTCGTAATTCCTAATTCATAATTGCTTTTAAATCATCCGGTTTCTCCACATTCATCGTCTTTATGCTTCCATCTATCCTTTTCACAAGGCTTGTCAGCACGCAGCCAGGTCCGATTTCTACAACAGTTTCTATGCCTTCTTGTTTCATCCTTTGAACAGACTCTACCCATCGGACTGGGCTGTAAAGCTGTTTCTCAAGCAGGATTTTAACTAATTCTGCCGCTGATATTGGCCTTGCCTCTACATTCGTAATCACAGGGGCGCTGAGGGGTTTAATCGCAACGGCATCCAGTTCTTTTGCGAGCCTTTCTGCCGCCTGCTTCATGAGCGGAGAGTGGGAAGGAACGCTTACAGGCAAAGATATGACCCTCTTTGCCTTTTTCTCTTTTGCAAGCTCAGACGCCCTTTCTACCGCCTCTTTATGGCCTGATATGACGGTCTGCTCCGGACTGTTGAAATTGGCGGGAACGACAATATTTTTATCATCAGTGGCCGAGTTGCATATCTCCTCCACAACATCGCCTGCGAGGCCGAGTATGGCTGCCATTGCGCCGATGCCTTGCGGCACGGCATCCTGCATAAACCTTCCCCTCATCGCAACCAGTTTGACCGCATCTTTAAAAGACAATGCGCCGCCGGCAACTAATGCAGTATATTCCCCAAGGCTGTGGCCTGCCAGGAGTTTTGGCTTTATAGAAACTTCCTGCTCCAAATATTTAAGCGCTGCAATGCTTGCTGTTAATATCGCAGGCTGGGTATTTTGCGTAAGATTAAGCGCATCTAAAGGGCCTTCAAAACAGAGCTGCGCCATGTCAAGATGCAGTATATCGCTTGCTTCCTGGAAAACAGCCTTTGCAGCAGGGTAGCTATCATAAAATTCCTTGCCCATGCCAAGGCATTGGGAGCCTTGACCTGGAAATATAAATGCTATATGTGATGTATGATGTTTTAAACTGTTAACTGTTAACTGTTCACTGTTCACTGTCTTCTCACCACCTCACCATTGCCGACGCCCATGTAAGCCCGCCGCCAAATGCGACAAAGAGTATAATATCATTTCTTTTTATCAATCCTTTTTTGACCGCTTCATCAAGGGCAAGCGGTATGGAGCCGGCAGAGGTATTTCCGTATCTGTCAAGGTTTATATAAACCTTTTCCTCCGGCAGCCCCAACCGCTCTGCAGTGGCGCTTATTATCCTCATATTCGCCTGATGGGGGATTAAAAGCGATATGTCTTCGGCCTTGAGCCCGTTGCTGTCCAATGCCTCCTGACAAGCCGCGCCCATTGTCCTGACTGCAATCTTAAATATCTCGTTGCCTTGCATCTTTAAATAAGATTTTTCGGCTGGTTTATTATGAAAGGGGCTTGAGGCTACGCCGAGGGGTGTATAGAGCATCTTCCAGTAATGGCCGTCAGCGTGGATGTGCGTGGATAGTATTCCGCTTTTCCCCTTTTCAGCAGATAGCACGACAGCGCCTGCGCCGTCTCCAAACAAGACGCACGTGTTTCTGTCTTTCCAGTCAATAATATTTGAAAATATATCCACCCCTATAACAAGGGCTTTTTTGCTGATCCCGCTGCGTATATATTTGTCCGCCACATCCAGCGCATAAAGGAAACCGGAGCACGCGGCTGACACATCAAAGGCAGGTATGCCCCTGTTTGCGCCGATATTGGCTTGCACAAAGCAGGCGGTGGACGGGAATAACATCTCCGGCGTGACTGTGCCTGCCACAATCAGGTCTATATCTTTTGGAGAGACCCCTGCGGCTTTAATGGCGCTCTTTGCGGCCTTGGTGGCAATGTCATTTGTGGTTTCGTTGTCTGCAATCCTTCTTTCCTTGATGCCTGTCCTTGAGGTAATCCAGTCGTCGCTTGTATCCACTATCCGCTCCAGTTCCTGATTTTTAAGGACCCTGGGCGGCGCATAAGAACCTGTTCCGATTATATTCGCTCTCATCATCAGAATGGCTATCCTTCCTCTACAGGCTTAAGAGGCGCTTGGCTTCCGAGTTTCTGGATAATCTGATTTTTTTCAAGCTCTTCCAATAAGTGACGGTTAAGTTTGTTTTTTGCGCATTCGTGCGCAACCTTTATCGCATTTTTTATCGCCCTGGCGTCAGAGGCGCCGTGGCTTATTATGCCTATGCCGTCTATGCCGAGAAGCGGCGCACCGCCGTACTCCGCATAATCAACCTTCTTTTTCACATTGAGAAGCGCGCCTTTTGCAAGGAGATACCCCAGCTTGGCAGGAAGGCTCGCCATAATCTCTTTTTTCAACATGGAAGTCAACGCCTCTGCGACGCCTTCGGTAACCTTAAGAACCACATTTCCCACAAACCCGTCGCACACCACTACATCCACATCCCCGGAAAATATGTCTCTCCCTTCCACATAACCCAGATAATTAAGATAGTTAAACGCATTATCCTTTAATATCTCGTTGGTCTCCCGTGTAAGGTCGTTGCCTTTACCTTCTTCCTCGCCGTTTGAAAGCAGCCCGATCCTCGGGTTGCTTTTCTTTAATATATATTTGGCATAAACAGAACCCATAACCGCAAACTGGGCAAGGTGCACGGGTTTGCAGTCCACATTTCCGCCGGCGTCCAATACTACGACGGGATCTTTTTTAGTGGGCAGGATAACTGCGATGGCAGGCCGGTCAACGGCTTTTAAATTTCTCAAAACAAATATGCCGGCAGCCATTGCAGCGCCGGAATTGCCTGCGCTTACGACAGCGTCGGCCTCTCCGTTTTTGACCAGATCAAAACAGACTTTAATGGATGAGTCTTTCTTTTTTCGCAGCGCCTGACCGGGAGATTCATCCATACCGACAACCTGCGAGGCATGCTTAATGGATATGGGAAGTCCCTTGCATTCGTGCTTAGAAAGCTCGTCCTCAATTCTGGTTTTATCTCCGACCAGTATTAACTGGACATCAAGCTCTCTGGCAGCCCAGACCGCTCCTTCCACCACAACAGAAGGGGCGTAATCTCCACCCATTGCATCAACAGCTATCTTCATCTAATTCTCCCGGAGACAGGAAATCTTTGGTCTTTATGACCTCTCTGCCTTTGTATGTGCCGCAATTAGGGCAGATGTGATGAGGAGGTTTAGGCTCCCCGCATTGAGGGCATAATGAAATGGCTGGCTTTGACAATGCGTCATGGCTTCTGCGGTTATTCCTTCGTGTTCTGGAGTGTCTTTTTTTAGGATTCGGCATCTCTTTCTCCTTATTTTTTATTCAGCTTAAGCTCTTTTAACATGGCAAATTTTTGATCCGTGTGCTCTGTTACAATACAACTGCATTCCCTCTGGTTAAGGTCTGCGCCGCATTTTGGGCAGAGCCCCTTGCAATCAGGCCTGCATACGGGCTGCATCGGCGTATCCAGGGATAGCTGCTCGACAAGCACGGCATTTATGTCAATTTCATCGCCTTCTAAATAATCAGCGCCGACATCTTCCAGTGTAAGCTCTTTTTCTTTTGCCTTGTGTTCAGGCGTCAGTGTATAGACAATGTCTATCCTGGAGTTTATTCTATGCTCAACTTCTTTCAAACATCTGGCGCATTGCAGTTTGAGGGGAGCCGTCATGTCTCCGCGCACAAAAATCTCTCCCTCTGATTTTAACAACGTGAGGTCGGCGGAAACAGGCGAAAGAATAAGGAAATCCACCTCTCCGGCAATGGCCTGCAGTTCATTTCCATCTTCCGTAATCTCTAAGTGCAATCCTTCTGCAGGTATATCGCAAATATCCACCTTCATTTTATTTTTATAAGTTAAATACTATACAAAAAACACCTTGTTCTTGTCAAGAATAAATCTATAAAAATCTTAAGGCTTAAGACTATCAGATGCCATATTTCCCCAGTATAATCTTCAGGTCTTTCTTTGCCTTTGCAGGTATCTTTTTCCTGTCTGTAACCACCGCATACTTCATTGCGGTTGCGCATTTGCATTCTCTATGGCCTGCTATCTTCGGAACAGCCTCTCTTATTATTGCCTTTGCTGTCGCAACATTCTTCTTCAAGGTGTCAAGTATCATTTCAACAGTAACCGATTCCTCTGTTTCGTGCCAGCAGTCGTAGTCCGTGGAAAGGGCCAGTGTTGCATAGCATATCTCCGCCTCTCTGGCGAGTTTTGCCTCAGGGATATTTGTCATGCCTATTACATCCACGCCCCATTTTCTGTAAATCTTTGACTCTGCCCTTGTGGAAAACTGAGGCCCTTCAATGCAGATATATGTCCCGCCTTTGTGAATTGTAGCCCCAACATCCTTGCCTGCCCCATACAGCACATTGCTCAGATTGGGGCAGACCGGATCCGCAAATTCCACATGGCCGACTATGCCGTTTCCAAAAAAGGTGGATACCCTCCCCTTTGTCCTGTCAAAAAACTGGTCAGCAACAACAATATGTCCCGGCTTAATATCCTCTCTCATGCTCCCAACCGCTGAAACAGAGATTATATGAGTAACACCTAATTTTTTCATACCGTATATATTCGCCCTGTAATTCAGTTCAGACGGCAACAGCCTGTGTCCCCTGCCGTGCCTCGGCAAAAACACCATCTTTACATCCCCGAGCCTGCCTGTGATATACGCATCAGAGGGATTTCCAAATGGAGTTTTTA
>JACRNK010000083.1 GCA_016234985.1 Deltaproteobacteria bacterium | reverse complement strand
AGTCTCCCAGGCGGCATACCGGCCGAGCTTATCTCTGCCAGAGATTCCAAAGAGGCGATAAAGATTGCATCGGATATTTTTACCCTCGTAGAGGAAAAGAGAAAGGCATATGTGCCGGAAGTGATGTGAAAGGCAATTATGAATTACAAATTAGGAATTGTAAAACCTGTATCTTTTGTCATTTAATTCCTAATTTGTAATTTCTAATTCGTAATTTCAAACAAGGAGTCCTGTTGCCAGATACCTTCATCTCCATAGCAACTTTCCTTTTCGGCAGCATGGTCGGCAGTTTTTTAAATGTCTGCATCCACCGCCTTCCAGGAGGCAAATCCATTGTTTTCCCTCCATCCTCATGTCCGCATTGCAATGCAGCCATTGCGTTTTATGACAATATCCCGATTATAAGCTATATCGTTCTTCTCGGCAGATGCCGTCAATGCAAAAGCCCCATATCGCCGCGATACCCTTTGGTGGAATTTTTAACAGGGTTTTTTTCTGTCCTATTGTTGAAGACATTCGGTTTTTCAATTGAGTTTCCTGTCTATTTCGTCTTTGCCGCAAGTCTTATTGTGATAACATTCATAGACCTTCAACATCAGATAATTCCTGATGTGATAAGCCTTCCCGGAATTGTCGTTGGTTTTCTGGTTTCTTGTTTTCTGCCGCATGGCATATTGAATTCAGCCATAGGCATACTGGCCGGCGGCGGAAGCCTTTTCTTAATTGCCTTTGGCTATCACTTTGTTACAGGAAGGGAAGGCATGGGCGGCGGTGATATAAAACTCCTTGCCATGATAGGCGCATTTCTCGGCTGGAAAAGTGTTATAATAACCATATTTACAGGCTCATTTATCGGCGCTGTTGTTGGTTCCGCATTGATGCTGGCAAAAGGCAAGGATACTAAATATGCCATACCGTTCGGCCCCTTCCTTGCTTTCGGCGCAATAATATCTTTATTTTTTGGTGAGACGATTATCAAATGGTATATAATGGGGATGGGGAGATAATTCAAAAGTCAACCCCTCCCGGCCTCCCCTTTAAATAAAGGGGAGGAGAACTTCCCCCTAACTCTCCCCATCCCCCTCTTTAATCAAAGAGGGGGAGCAGAGGGGGCGTTGGGGGCAGGGGGGAGTTGGGTTGAGTTTTTAAAAATATGCGTGGCATAAGGGTTCAGCTGGGGGAGCAGAGGGGGCGTTGGGGGCAGGGGGGAGTTGGGTTGAGTTTTTAAAAATATGCGTGGCATAAGGGTTCAACTCATTGCAGGCATAACTATTATAACAGTAGCCGCTATCGCCTTGCTCGGATTTTTAAGCATAAAGATATTAGAATGGAGCGCCTTGTACAGAAAGGGGAAAGAGGCGGAGGTTATAGCTATGTTTATTCAGGCCGTTGCCCATGATGATAAAGGGTTTGAAGGCAATAGCCTTAAAGGGTTTATTTCAAAACTCTCTGAAAAGGTAGTGATAAAAGACTTGGCTATTATAGATGAAAAGGGAAGGGCGTCTTTTGTTACAGGCCAGGGGTTGGCAATCGGAAAAGACGATGGCACAAACCTTTTCTTTATCAGCAGCCTGAATATCAAGATGCTCGGCGGCGGATGGTTTCAAGGGGTCGGGAAGGAATTGTTGGTGTCGGCTCCGCTAAAACAGGGGGCAGGAGGCACAATCATCATGACCATGCCGCTTTCGGATATAAGAGAGGAGACGGCAAATTTTAAAAAGTTCATCTTTTTTTATGCAATATTTGATTCCATCATCATAATAACCTTCGGCATATATCTTTTTTCCAGAGGCATCATAAGACCCATAAGGCGCCTCAAAGAAACTGCTGAAAACATAGCCGGCGGGGCGCTTGAACAAAGGGTGGCTATAAAGGCGGGCGGAGAAATAGGCAGCTTTGCCGTATCCTTTAATATGATGGCCGACAGGCTTGAAGAAAAAATCAAGACTTTGGAAAGGGTTAATCAAGAGCTTGTGGCCGCGCAGGAAGAACTTGTCCGGTCGGAAAAACTCGCAACCGTTGGAAGGCTTGCGGCAGGGATCGCCCATGAGATTGGAAATCCGCTTGGCGCCTTGCTTGGATATGTTGATATACTTAAAAAAATAGTAAGCAGTAAACAGGAAGCAGGAAGCAGTGAGGAAAAGGAGATACTTGAAAGACTTGGCAAAGAGATAGCAAGGATTGACGCCATCGTGAGGGGGCTTCTTGATTTTTCAAGGCCGTCAAAAAAAGTCTCTCAGGATGTTGACGTCAACAAGATAGTCAAAGACTCTGCTGTAATGCTTTTGCCTCAATTTTCAGACAGCGGCATATCATTTGATATGAGATTGGATGAGCATATCCCTTCTGTCAGGATGGACGGAGGCATGCTCCGGCAGGTGCTCTTAAATCTCTTTCTTAATTCAAAGGATGCAATGGATGGCGGCGGAACCATAACTGTTACGACAGGCGAGGAGATAGAAACAAGGCGGGTCAGAATCTCTGTTGCCGATACAGGCAAGGGCATAGCCAAAGAAGATATTGGCAGGATATTCGACCCGTTTT
>JACRNK010000043.1 GCA_016234985.1 Deltaproteobacteria bacterium | reverse complement strand
GACAGCACCTCTGTCATCTCATTGCCCCGCTCTCCGCATCCGACATAAACAATAATATCTGATTTTGCATACCTTGCGAGGGTCTGCTCCACAATGGTCTTGCCTGTTCCAAAACCGCCGGGCACAATTGCTGCGCCGCCTTCTGCCACAGGAAACATGGTGTCAAAAACGCGTTGGCCTGTAATAAACGGCGTGTCTGGCGATAGCCGCTCTTTAAATGGCCTTGGCTGCCTTACCGGCCATTCCTGAAAGAGCGATATGGTGGAGTTATCCTCAAAGATGACAACAGGCTCATCGCCTGTAATCACACCTTTGCGGATTTCTTTTACAATACCTCTAAATCCCCCCTTGCCCCCCTTTTCCAAAGGGGGGGAATTGTTTTGTCCCCCTTTAGCAAAAGGGGATAAAGGGGGATTTGGCGGAACAAGGATTTTATGTTCAATGATTTGATTTTCTCGGACAATGCCGACAACATCCCCTGATTCAATTGCATCCCCTTTTTTTATCTTTGGGACAAACTCCCATTTTTTATCCAGCAGCACATCAAGGCTTATGCCTTTTTTTATAAAATCGCCTGACTTTAGCCTCAATGCCTCAAGCGGCCTCTGTATGCCGTCAAACACATTGGATAAAAGGCCGGGGCCGAGCCTTATGGTTAATGGCTTGCCGTGGCTTATCACTTCTTCGCCAACGGAAAGCCCTGTAGTATCTTCATAAACCTGCAATATTGCCTGTTCGCCTTGAATCCTTACAATCTCCCCAAGAAGACTGTCCCTGCCAACAAGGGCAGTGGTATGCATCCTTGCGCCGCTCATGCCCTTTGCCGTAACAGTCGGGCCTGAAACCCCGGAGATTGTGCCTTTGATGATTTGCATATTATCTCTTGATTTTCACCTGATAGCCGATTGCCCTTCTTATAAGCCTGGCCACATACGACTCCATCTCTGCCTCAGTCTGCCATGATTTTGGAGTGTCTATCGGAACTATCACAGGAACGCCGGTCTTTCTTATCCTTTTCAAAATTCCTTCATCAACCTTTGCCAAAAACCTTTCCTCAACAACCAGAAGGCCGTATTCTCCGGTTTTGATAATATCGTTTAAAACCGCCGTAATATCCCCGCCCTCTTCAACCTCTTTGACCTCAACGCCGGCAAGCTTAAATCCAAGAGAGGTGTCCGGATATGTGATTACAAGGAGTTTGGACATATCTCTATCCATCCCCCGCCGATAACCTCATCGCCTTTATAAAACACTACCGCCTGGCCCGGGGTTACGGACTTCTCCGGCCTTTCAAAACGAACCTCAACCCTTCCCTGCTTAAAGCCTGCGGGAACAAGGTTATCATCCAGAGGCGCAACTTTCGCCTCTATGCCTTTATGCCTGTATCTTATTTTGGCAAGAACCTCTATCTCTGCCTTTGGAAAAGGAACTCCAATCCAGTTTGTCTCCTTTGCAATAAGGCCATTTGAAAACAACCCTTGCTCCGGGCCCACCACAAGGCGATTTGTTTCACTGTCTATCTTAAGCACATAAAGCGGCTCTCCTATGGTCACCCCGATACCCTTCCTCTGGCCAATGGTATATTTATAAAGCCCTTTGTGCATGCCCAAAACATTTCCGCTTAAGTCGACTATTTCGCCCTTTGCGTCAATATTGCGGCCTGCGCGTTTAATTATAAAAGACGGATAATCTTCCGGGGCAAAGCATATCTCCTGGCTGTCCTTCTTTTCAGCGACATTCAGGCCGAACTTCTTTGCGAGTTTTCTCACATCTGCCTTTGGCAAATCTCCAAGCGGAAAAATAACCTTTGCAAGCTGCCTCTGCGTCATTGTAAAAAGAAAATACGACTGGTCTTTTGTTGAATCTTTTCCTTTTAAGAGCAAGTATCTTCCCCTGTCTTCATCATGCGCAACCCGCGCATAATGGCCTGTTGCAAGAAAATCCGCCTCAAGTTCCAGCGCCTTTTTTAAAAGCGTTTCAAACTTTAAAATCTGATTGCATTTAAGGCACGGGTTCGGGGTCTCT
>JACRNK010000094.1 GCA_016234985.1 Deltaproteobacteria bacterium | reverse complement strand
GCCATTCGCCCGCACTTTCTCGCCGCTTCCTTGACCAATTACCAGCCTCAACAGATTTGGAATTTCTTTAAAATCTTGACCCCCTATGCCATAGCCTATGCTTTCTATCTTCATGCGCGGCATATCGCCAAAATCCTGCGCAAGGGTCTTTATGATGGCAGCCCCTGTCGGTGTTGTTACTTCCGATTCAACGGGAGATGGCACAACCGATACGTCTTTTAAAAGTTCTAAAGTTGCAGGCGCAGGCGCAGGCATCCTTCCGTGAGATGTTTCAACCCAGCCTGAACCTAATGGTAAAGGCGAGGAATACATTTTTTCTATGCCCAATTGTTCGATGCCAACGGCTGTCCCAACTATATCTACAATAGAATCCACTGCGCCTACTTCATGGAAATGGACGTTATCAACTCTGCACCCGTGATCCTTTGCCTCTGCCTTTGCAAGATTAAGAAAGATGGTGGCGCTTAATTCCTTTACCTTTGCAGAGAGCTTGCTTTTATTTATAAGATTTTTTATATCAGAGAATGTCCTATGATGGCGGGATTCTTTGAGTTTGACTTTAAATCTTGTGCCGGAAATATGATGCCGTTCATCTCTTGACGCTGATATGGAGAAACCTTTTACAGGCAGCTTGTTAAGCTCTCTTTGCAGGGCTTTGACATCTAACCCTGAATCAATCAATGCGCCGAGAACCATATCTCCGCTTATGCCTGCGCAGCAGTCAAAGTATGCCGTCTTCATATCTTACTCATCTAAATCTTTCCTCAACAATTGCCATGAAAAGATTGGTCATAAAATCTTTGATTGCTTCGCCCCTCACGTTATGTGTTGCCACTGAAAATCCGAGAGATATGGCGGTTGCGCCTATCATAAGGTCGTGAGCGCCTATTTGCACACCCTTTTTAACAAGGTGCGCCCAAATTTCGGCGTAGATTCTTGCAGCCGGGACATCAAAAGTATAGACAGGAAATACATCAATCACCTTTTGGACAAACGCCTCTCTTTTGAGCCTCCTGCTTTTAGAATCCGCCCTGTGAACTCCATGAAGGAGTTCGGAAACGGTTATGACGCTAATCCCGAAAAGTTCTGATGCCCTTCCTTTTACCAGCTTGTCCAGATTGAGAGAGCCGCGCTCGTATGCAATCAGGATGCTCGTATCAAGGATTACACCCATTCTTCACCCGCCGGAAGGGTTGGCTGGCGGCTTCTGACCTCTTCAATATCCCGCTCAAAGGTCGCCGCCTCTTTGCCAAGCTTTGGAAGACGCTCAAGAAGGCCATTGAGTTCCTTAAGTGTTCGTTCTTTTCTTGACTCCTCCACCGGCCCCATAAAGGCTATAGGCTTTCCTCCCCGCTGGATTATATAATGCTCGCCCTTGAACCTGATGGTGTTCAATATCTCTGAAAACCGCCTGACAGCTTCTGTGGCCTGAATGCTCTTATCCATAACATCTCCTTAAAATATGATAATCATATTTTACATGATAATAAGAAAGAATCAAGCAATCTTTCTATTTTCATCTATCCCCTGTTTATCAAGCTCGCCGCATATCCTGCGCCAAACCCATTGTCTATATTAACCACTGTGACGCCTGCTGCGCATGAGTTCAGCATGGCAAGGAGGGTTGTAAGCCCGCCGAGGTTTGCGCCGTAGCCTACGCTGGTCGGAACCGCTATAACAGGCCTGGAAACAAGGCCGCCCACTACAGACGGAAGCGCCCCTTCCATGCCGGCAACAACAATCAGGACATTGGCTGAGAATATTTTTTCCTTTTTGTGAAGCAGCCTGTGAATGCCTGCAACGACCACGTCATATAATCTATCCACCTTATTGCCCATAACCTCTGCTGTTACAGCAGCCTCCTCTGCAACAGGCGTGTCTGATGTGCCTGCGCATATGACAAGGATAATGCCTTTGCCGGTTATTTTTATGGGATGGGATTTTACAAACAACGTCCTTGCAGTATCGTTGTATGCCGCCTGCGGAACAACCTTCTTTATAAACCTGGCCTTGGCTCCATCCACCCTTGTTGCAAGGATATTCTCTTTTCTCTTCTTCATGTTCTTTATTATTGATAAAATCTGCGCAGGGGTTTTGCCCTGGCCGAGTATGACCTCCGGGAAACCCTGCCGGAGTGAACGATGGGTGTCCAACGTGGCAAATTCTGTTTCCTCAAAAGGCAGGGTTCTTAATGCGTCTAAAGCCCTTGCATCATCGACCTTCCCATTTTTAATATTGCTGATAAGTTTTTTTAATGCGTCAATATTCATAACCTGCCCCTACACGTTTATAAGCGCCGCCGGATCAAGTAAAAATACCGGCCTCCCGTCTCCAAGAACCGTAACGCCGATAACGGCTTTCATCCTTGCCATAGGCTGTGAGAGCGGTTTTATATAGGCGTCTATCTCGCCTTCAAAATCATCTACGATTATACCCGATATTTTGTCCTTTGCGTCAATTATCACAATAGAAACGGGATTTTTTTGAGGAGGCGGCGGCATTGCCATAACACTCCTTAGTTCCATAACAGGCGCCTCAATATCATCGTAGATGAAGTAAGGCAAAGGTTTGTCGCTTTTTATATCCGATATATCCACATCCAGCACCTTTAATACCTTTGATATGGGCAGGGCAAACAGCTCATCTCCCAGGGATACGAGCAGAACCTTTACTATGGAAATTGTCACAGGTATCTCAAGTATAATCTTTGTGCCTTGCTTTACTACAGATGATATTTCCACCCTTCCGCCGATTGCCTCGACATTTGCCTTTACGACATCCATCCCCACCCCTCTGCCGGATGAGGCAGTAATCTCCTTTGCCAGACTTAAGCCGGGAGTGCAAACAAGAAGAAGAATTTCTTTTTCTGACATAGTATGCAATCTGCCTTCCGGAATCCCTGACAGCATGGCTTTTTCTTTTACTTTATTTATGTCTATCCCTCTTCCATCATCATTTATTTCTATTATTATATTGTCCCTCTGCCTTGCAACGGCAACGGTTATATGCCCTTTTGCCGGTTTGCCGAGCCGCGCCCTCTCTTCAGGGGTTTCTATGCCGTGGTCTACGGCATTCCTTATGATATGCACAAGCGGGTCGGTCATGTGTTCCAGCACAGCCCTGTCCAATTTTACATCGCTGCCATGAATGAGCAATTCAACATCCTTTCCACTCTGCTTGCACATATCCCTTACTATCCTGGGCAAGTTCTGAGTCAGGTCTTCAAAGGGTATCATCCGCGCTGTTATAACTGAATAGTAGAGGTCCTCTATAATTCTGCCAAGCTGATGAGCTGCCTCCTGAAATTCTACGGGAAAAGAATTTGTGACAATCCCCTTCAACCTGGACCGCACCGTAAAAAGCTCTCCAACAGACCCCATGAAATTATCAAATATCTTGCCGTCCACCTTCATTGTGGCGGGAAGGCCGAGTTTTGGCATGGCAGCCTGGACAGGAGACGAAGGCAAAGAAGGAGCAGGTGGCTTTTCTTCAGAGGTGAGTATGGCCTTAATCCTTGATGATATCAGGCTTGTATCAATATCACAGGGTTTATCTTCTGCAATCAATCTTGTAAATGCCTGCAGGATATCCGCGCCGGTTAAAAGGGTATCCATAATTTCCTGTGTGCCGGTTATCCGTTTTTTCCTGAGGCCGTCAAGGAGGTCTTCTAATTGATGGCTGAAAGATGCCATACCCTCATAGCCCATTGACGCGGACATCCCTTTTATGGAGTGAAAATGTCTGAAGAGATTATCTATGGCGGCAGAGTCATCAGGCGCATTTTCCAGATGAAGCAATTCCTCAGTGACTCCTTTAAGGTGTTCTTCTGTCTCCTGGAGAAAGAGCGCTTTGTATTGTGATGTGTCCATAAAAAAACCGTGAGTCGTGAGTCGTGAATCGTAAGTAGTCAGTAGTCAGTAGTAACAACTTACAACTTACCACTTACGACTTACTACTTA
The DNA here is from genome assembly GCA_016234985.1 of Deltaproteobacteria bacterium. Classification (GTDB taxonomy): domain Bacteria; phylum Desulfobacterota; class GWC2-55-46; order UBA9637; family UBA9637; genus JACRNJ01. The sequence goes on along the minus strand of JACRNK010000094.1, from coordinate 1,978 downwards.
CGACCTTCTGCGTCTCTTCCAATATCTTCTGCCAATCAACAAGCCGTATTTTCTTGCCGGAAGGGTCAATCATGCCCTGAATATAATCTTCATTTATTGGTTTAAACTCAAGACCGGCGAGTTCTTCCTTCCAGAGGAAGGAGAGTTTTTTGGCGCTGCCACCGCCTTCGGCAGGCGCCAGTATTCCAAGGCTTGAGGCATCTTTTTTAAGTATAGCCACCTTGTGAGGTCCTTTGCCTTGAACCGGCGGCATTCCAAACAGGTTCCCGATATCAATTACAACAATTATGTCTCCGCGCCTTGTTATTACCCCTTTTATAAATTCCGGCATTTTGCAAGATGAAGCGGATTGAAACATCGGCAATATAAAAAAACGCTCTGTCTCTACCACCGCAACTACCGCATCCGCCTCTACGGCAAATGTTTCATCGCCTATGTGCATGAGAAGCTTATCGCCGTCTGTCATACAGCCTTTTCTGTTACAGTCATTCCTTCCGGTTCTGGTTCATCCACTGCAAAAGAAGATATGTCGCCTTGCTCCAATTTGAATCGCGCAACAACTAATCTTAAGTCATTTGAAAGCTCTGACATTTTTTTTGCAGAGTCCAATGCCTCCTCTATAGCGCCCCTGTGGTTATCAACAACCGCGTCCACATCCTCGGTAGTGGATACGCTTTCCTTAGCTATGTGGGCAATGTCTTCCATGAGTTTGGCGGTTGTTTCCGCGTTCTCTTTTTGTTTCTGCGTAAACGCAAGGATTAAACCCGCCTTATCCGCAACCTCTGATGTAAAGGCGGCAATCTCATCCAATGAACCTTTAACCTTGTTAATATCCTCTCTGCCTTCCTGCGTGAAGGCTGCGCTCTCTGCCGCAGAATTTACCACGCGTTCCACTTCCGCCTTTACATCTTTGATGATGAACGTAACATCTTCCACGGAACGTTTTGTGTTGTCAGCGAACCTTCGCACCTCCTCTGCGACAATGCCTCTGCCATGCTCGCCCGCCTTTGAGGCCTCTATGGTCGCATTAAGCGCAAGCAGATCGGTCTGTCTTGATATGTGGGTGATTACATCCAATATCTTTGGAATATTGTTTATCTTCTCTTCCAGGCTGATAATCATATCTTTTGCAGCATCCACGCCCTGCAATATAGACTCCATTTTTCTTAACGCCGAGGTGGATGTTGCAACACCTTTCTGAACTCTGGACTTGGTTTGAGACGCCACCGCCGCCATGTCAGTCGCCTTGCCGGACACATCATCGGACAGCTTCGCCATCTCCAGCACTGCTTTTGAGGCATTGTCAACATGGCTGGCCTGCTCCAATGCGCCCTCAAAAATCTTTGATGTGCCCGTGCTGATATCCTCGGTGGTTTTATGGCCTTTTTTTACCAGCTCGTTCAATGTCCCGGCTGCCTCCAGCAAGTTGCCTGCCGCATCCTTTATATGATTTACAAGACCCTTAAGGTTTTTAAGCATTATATTTAAGGCGCTCGCAAGTTCCGTGGATTCATCCTGAAGTATTTTACCGTTCACATCAATGCCATCCGGCCTTGTAAGATCGCCGCTGCTTATATCATTTGCTATGGAGGTCAACTCTCGGAAATCCTTGGTGAGGTTTTTGCTGAAGATAGTGCCCAATATCAATCCGATGGTAATTGCTATCAAAAGGCTCAGCGGCTCTTTAAGCCACTCTACAACATCCATTGTCGCCACAACCCTGGGGGCAAATGCGGCCGTCACAACAACAATAAGAAATCCAATTATAAATTTATAGCCTATCTGTATTTTTATCTTCAAGGCGCCTCCTTTTTCAAGTTTTACTGTGTGGGCTTTTCTGTTTCAGTCACCTTTCCCTAATTATAGGGGTAAAGTGTCTGCCTGTCAATATATTGTATAAGTCAAGCACATTTGCGACATTTCTCCATTCTCAACAAGATAATCTATAGGGCTTTTGAGCCCCAGTGATTTATGCGGT
>JACRNK010000093.1 GCA_016234985.1 Deltaproteobacteria bacterium | reverse complement strand
TGAGTCCGTAGGAGGCGTCTCATATCTGGCCGCGCTGGTGGAATCAACGCCAACCGCCGCGAATATAATTTACTATGCAAAAATAGTGAGGGAAAAGGCTTTACTGAGAAAGCTCATAAATTCATCTACAGAGATAGTAACAAGGTGCTACAACGGCGGGGAAAAAATAGATGACCTTGTTGACGACGCCGAAAAGATAATATTTGATGTGGCGCAGGATAAGACAAAACAGTCTGTTTATCCTATCAAGGATTTGACTTCGCATACCTTTAAGCTCATTGAAAACCTTTCTAAAAAAGACGGCCATGTTACAGGTGTGCCGACCGGCTTTGATAAGCTTGACGAGCTTACATCAGGGCTTCAACCTTCAGATCTTATTATTATTGCCGGAAGGCCGAGCATGGGCAAAACGGCATTTTGTCTCAATATTGCTCAAAATGCGGCGGAGACAGGCAATCCTGTAGTAATCTTTTCGCTCGAAATGAGCAAGGAGCAGCTTATGCAGAGGCTGCTTGCGGCAAGGGCAAAGGTTGATCTTTACAGATTAAGAAGCGGCAAGTTAAAGGACGAGGATTGGAATAAACTCACCACAGCGGTCGGCGTTCTGCACGACGTCCCCATATTTATAGATGACACCCCTGCGCAATCTGTTCTTGAGATAAAGGCAAAGGCAAGAAGATTAGCCAAGCAGGAAGGCATCAAACTCGTCATTGTGGATTACCTTCAACTGATGAGAGGCAAACACAATGCAGATAACAGAGAGCAGGAAATATCGGACATTTCAAGGTCTTTAAAGGCTATGGCAAAGGAGCTTCATGTGCCTGTTATTGCGCTTTCTCAGCTTTCAAGGATGGCGGAACGGAGAGAAGAGAACAGGCCGCAATTGGCGGATTTAAGAGAGTCAGGCGCCATAGAGCAGGATGCGGATGCAGTGGCCTTTGTGTACAGGAAGGAATTTTATATTACTTGCAAATGCCCGGTAGAGATAAAAGGAAAAGGATGTGTATGTGAAAAGGGCAAACTGGCAAAGGATGCCGAGATTATTCTTGCAAAACAACGTAACGGTCCAACCGATACGGTTAATCTTACATTCTTAAAAGAATATACAAGCTTTGAGAATCAGGCAAGCGGTTATTATGCCACCCCCCCTTCCGAATGGGTTGAATAAATAATAGCTATAGTGAAGAAGTTGATTGGTTAGTGTCCTGTTGATGGATTGGCAGGCGCTGATGATAAAGAAGGCTCTTTATGAAGACCGTGTTCGCTTTGTTCATGGTCGGCATTTTTCATTCCCTTTGGCAAGGCTGGCGCCGGCTCAGGCTTTAACGGGTTGAATCTGTTTGTCTGGACAGTATGGGGGTTGTGGCATTCGGTGCATACCCACCATCTTTTCTTGCCGCCTTTCACCCACATGCCGGTTCTTTTGCCGTGGATGCCCATCCTCCAGTCAATGTATACCTCGCCGTGGCACTTGCCGCACAGTTTTTGAGGTTGATTAAATGAAATCTCATTCCCCCAGTGGTCTATCAACCTGTTACGGTTTGTTGCACTGTGGCAATCAAGACACCAGAATGCAGCTCTGCCGTGCATCAACTGGAGTGAATCTGCCACAATGTCCTGATGCGCAGCAAGGAGCCTTGGCTTCTTATTCTTTGGGAAGGGAACCATCTTGCCGTTATGACAAAATGCGCAGTGCTGTTCAGGATTTAGATTAAAATATTTCAACTGCGGTTCTCTCGGCCTTACAACAGCATCTTCACCTTTTTCATACGAGCCGCATGTGTAATCGCCGCATATAGGCATCTCTCCCATCGGGATTGTTCCGTCATAAGCATCCCCCCACCATAAAACCCCGCCGGTTGTCTGAGAGCATTTCACATTGGGAAAGCCATGCTTGGGCGCAACGTTTTCAACCCTTGTGACAGATGTGTAACCTTCTCTGCTTTCAAAGCAGTCTGTTACAGGCTGCTCGTTTTGTTGAGTTTTGGGCTGCTCCGTATTCTGCGAATAGCTGAGTTTATATATCAATAAGCTGCTCAGCAATACACAGCTTGCGGCCAAAATGTATAATTTTGAAAGTTTAACTTTTTTCATTTTTCTTTTCCTGTTGAACCTGGGTGCCCGGAGCAGAAGGGATGGCATACGAGCGGTTCTTTATTGCGCCTACTTCCTTGCCCCGGCTCGCATGAATATTTTATTTCTCCGGTAAGCACCCCTATCCCGCCTTTTGCCAGCATTGTAAACATCATCAAGCCGAATGCCCATATGCCGATTGAGTTCATTACCTCAAACAAGCTCGGCGTATATTCCGCAAATTCTCCGATAGGGGTCGGAATAAACCCTGGCACAACAAGCCCCATGCCTTTATCAATCCATACGCCTATAAAAACCATAATGCAGATTATAAGAAGCCTCTTATGGTTTTTTCTGAACTTTGGATTCAAAAGCAGCAGAAATGCAATGATGTTCAATGTGAACGACGTCCATATCCATGGCACAAGCCCTGATAAACCGTGCTTGCCGAACAAGAGATATTTTAAGGAGAATGAATGTTCGGTGCTCGGATAGAGTTCGGTAACAATCTCTGACATGGCCAGGAATAACGCCAGGCCAAGACACCATGTGACTATCTGCGACAGGAGCTCAATTGCTTCATCCTCAACCTTTAAGGCAGTAGTTCTTTTTATTACAAGGAAGGCGATAATTATCAACGACGGGCCTGATGCAAACGCAGTTGATATGAATTTTATAGGCATCATTGAGTGAAACCACATCGGCCTCGGCGGCATGGTGTTTATCAGGAATGCCGTTACAGTATGAATGCTGAGCGCCCAGACAATGGATATATAAACAAGCGGACTATAAAACTTATCATTTGGATGCTGGCCTGTATACTTTTTGTATAAATAATAGAAGGCGCATACAACATTAAGGCCGAGATAGCCGTTTAAGACGATAACATCCCATGTGAGCATTGAATTGGGGAAATTGAAGATGCCTATTACCGGTATTAAGTGCCAGAGCCTGTCCACCCTTCCCATGTGCATGAGTATAAACAGCATGACCATGTTAACAGCGGTTATCGCCACCATTTCACCGATTATAACAATGCTCTTTAACTGTTTGTGGTGATAAACATACGCCGGAAACACAACTGTTACTGCTGCTGCAGCCACGCCGACCAGAAATATAAAATTGGATTCGTATAATCCCCAGCTTACCTGGTCATTCATGTTGGTAAAGATAAGACCATGCGTCAATTGCTGGTAAAGGCCGAAGAAGAAGATAAGCGAAAGCGCGCCCAGAAACGCAAGCCATGCATAATACTTGGCGCTCCCTTTCCAGCAGCAAATAAAAAAATCTATGGCAAATTTGATTTTTGGAAACACTAAGCTACCCTCTTAATCAATAAAATAGAAAAATTTAGGATATGTATTGAGATCAGCCTTGAGCCTGAAGACCTTTTTTTTATCCAATATCTTTCTCACTTCGCTTTCAGGGTCAAGGAGATTCCCGAATTTTCTTGCGCCGACAGGACATACCTCCACACATGAAGTATATCTGCCCTTTCTTGTCCTCTGCAAACAGAATGTGCATTTTTCCATAACGCCCCTCACACGCGGCCTGTTGCCGAGGTAGTGTGTGTTGGGATTCATTTCTTCTTTTGGGAGATTCGGATCGCCCCAATTAAAACGTCTTGCCCAATAAGGGCAGGCAGATTGGCACATTCTGCAGCCGATACACCAGTTGTAATCAATAACAACAATGCCGTCAGGGTCTCTGTATGTCGCCCGGACAGGGCATACCTTGACGCAGGGAGGCTTTTCGCACTGCATGCACTGGATCGGAAAATAGAATGCGTCTTTTTCTGGGACATTTTCAGGCTGGTAATAGTGCTGGCCTTCCAGAACAACGCCGGAATCCTTATACGCATTGCCCCCGACCTGCACGCCATAGCTGGTATTATCGCCGCTTTTATAACCGGAGCCGGCTGGATACCCTTTATCCGTATCCTCAAGGGAGAAATTTCCCTTTTCCATCCTTATAACCCTTATCCACTGAATCTCAGGGTTGTTTCTTGACTGGTTATTCTCTTTTACGCATGCGTGCACGCATCTCCTGCACCCGATGCATTTCTGGATATTTAAGGCATACCCGAACAACACACCCTTCATTGCAGGAACGTTGTCAACAGTCACATTTTTGCCGTACTCCTCTGAATATCTCTGTTCAAGCCGCGCAATGGCCTCTTTCTTTTCTTCATCCGACATAAGCCGGTAGTTTTTCTGAAACCATTCCGCCCATGTTGACTTTGCCTCTATGTCGTCGGAATTGGTAAGAAGAGCGGCAGCGCCTACAAGAGCGGCAGCGCCCATGTCTTTTAGAAAATCACGGCGGTTTTTATTTTCTTCCTCTCCCTGCTTAAGGCTTGCAGGGACAGGTATATTATTTGCTATTTCCTTTTTTTCTTCTGACACTTTTATTGCTCCTATGATTGTTAGGCCTGCTCTTTAAAATAATTATGCACAAGCGTCTTTACCATTTGTTCTTTTTCTTTCTTTGTCATCAGCGCATACTTTTTCTGCATCATGATTTTGTCCTGCAGGAGGTTGTCGTTGAGATTTGCTTTATTTGCAGCGTCAGCCGCAGCCCACTTGGCAACCTTTTTTGCAGCACCTGCGACAGACGCTACAGCAATGCCGCCCACTACGACCTTTTTAATAAAACTGCGTCTCGACGGATTTTTAATGCCATTTTTCTTCATATGCTTTTTACAACAATAACAACGAAATCCCGCTTCGTCAAGGGAATTTTTGTCTCTCCCTTTTAATTTTTGGATTGACAGACAACGCTCTGTTTTAGTATAGTGCAACGCAAAAATTGAACATGGAGGATATAAAATATGATTAGAATGAGAAGGATTTTAGCATCTATCGGCGTCATAGCCATCCTGTTTGCATATTCAGGCATGGTATTTGCTTCCGGGGGGGCGGGCATTTCACCTGATGAGGCGCTTGCCAAACTCGTTGACGGCAACACCCGCTTTGTAGAGGGTAAGCAGGCGCAGAAGGATGTTGGCAATAACAGGAGAACCGAGCTTACCAAGGGGCAGCAGCCTTTTGCGGTAATCTTAAGCTGCTCTGATTCAAGGGTTCCTCCTGAGCATATATTTGACCAAGGGCTTGGCGACATCTTTGTTGTGAGAGTTGCAGGCAATGTGGCGGATTCAATTGAACTCGGAAGCGTTGAATATGCGGTAGAGCATCTTGGAAGCCCTTTAATCCTTGTTCTTGGTCATCAGATGTGCGGCGCTGTAAAGGCCACAGTTGCAGGCGGAAAACCTGAAGGCAATATCGGTTCAATAGTCAAAAAGATAGAACCGGCGGTGAAAAAAGCAAAGGCGCAGGTCAAGGATAAGGATAAAGTGCTGGATGCGGCAATCCTTGAAAACACCAAAAATACGGCGGCAGCGCTTACTCAAAAAAGCGCAATAATAAAACATCTGGTTGAGGAAAAGAAGGTGAAGATAGCGGCCGGTGTCTATAATATGTCAACAGGCAAGGTAGAGCTTGTTGAGGCTGCGTCATCCGGCAAGGCAGAAAGCAGCCACGAATCCTCGCATGAACATGCGCACGCGGAGCATAGCCATGCAGGTCATTAAAAAAGAGAGCTTGCGCATAAATAAACTTGTCCCGTTGTGTATTTAAACGGGATTG
>JACRNK010000087.1 GCA_016234985.1 Deltaproteobacteria bacterium | reverse complement strand
TTTTGAGCTAAATATGGCTGTGGCCGCATGGCCGGCCAGCAGTGTAAATAATTCATAATCTAATTCTGTAAACTTTGTCTTCTGCTGCAAGAGTTTATATATGGCTATTACGCCGATTACATGCTCTTTGATTTTTAACGGTATAGATACGATAGGCACCTGAGGGTCAAATTTTTCAAACGGCTTTATCTCTTCCACAAAGAAATTCTCCCCGCTCTTGGCAACGCCGCCGATTATGCCTGTTCCGATTTTTATCAGAGGAATATCTTCTCTGTCAACACCCTCAGTGGCTACTGCGGTCAGTTCATTGGTCTTTTCATCCAGCAGAAGAATTCCGAATGTTTCAGCGCCGATAAGGTTGATTACAATCTCCAGAATAATCTGCAAAACCTCTTTAAAATCCAGAGTTGAGTGGAGTTGGAAGCTGGCAACATAGAGATTTGCAAGATTATTATTCTCATGCTCTATCTCCAGATACCTGTTGGCAAAATCCTTGTTTTCAGCCTCAACAGTCCTGTGACGTTCAAGGAGCTTTTGCATCTCATCTTCAAGGGTTTGCAGTTTTTTGTTAAGCTCAGCCACAAGTTTGTCGCCGCCGCCTGACACCTTTGCAAGCCTATTCTCTTCTTCCAGTTGAACTACCTTAAAGCGAAGCCGCTCATTCTCTTTTAAAAGATCTTGCGTGAAATCAGCCCCTTTTTTAAAGAGCTGCATGAACTCTTCCGCCCTTGAAAATATATTTTTTTCATCACTCATCTGTTACCCTCTTAAAATCCGCCTATCCCCCTTAACAAAGGGGGTAGGGGGTTGTTTGTTTCTTCATAATCTAACATACACTATTATCCAATATCAAGCCCTTTTTAACAAACCTGTCACACATCCTTTAACTATCTTTTCTCCTATATCATAGAGAGGGACAATCTCATCCACCACGCCTGTTGCGATAGCGGATTCCGGCATGCCGAATACAATAGATGTCTCCTCTGACTCGGCTATAACATAACCCCCTTTTTCTTTTATCCTCTTCACTCCGTCTTTGCCGTCATATCCCATGCCGGTAAGCACAACCCCCATGGTCCGGCCGCCCCAAATTGACGCGGCTGATGAAAACATGATGTCCACAGAAGGCACATACTTATCCGCTTCTCTTCTTTCTAAAAGATTAGTTACAACCTCGCCTGTCTTGTTTCTTTTAAACGAAAGATGATTCCCTCCCGGGGCAATCAATATCTCGCCTGTCTTTACCGCTTCATCGTTTGCCGCCTCTCTTACTCGCATCTTACACATCTTGTTCAGCCTCTCGGCAAATGCCTTGGTAAACCCTGTAGGCATATGCTGCGACACAATCACGCTGACAGGAAACCCTTCCGGGAAACAAGGCAGTATTGCAGAAAGCGCAGGAGGCCCGCCTGTGGATGAGCCGATGGCTATAACATCAAACCCGTCCTTCGACAGGCTTAGCCCTTCGACAAGCTCAGGGTGACACTTGTCATGGTGAGCTTGTCGAACCATTTTAACCTCTGCCCGGGTATCTTCCAAAGGCTTTGAAACAGACCTGGCAATCTTTTCTATCTTAAGGTGCGGGAGCATCTTCACCTTTCTGAAAAGCTCGTCTTTAATATTAAGCAGCTCCATGGACGGCGTATGTGTGGGTTTTGGTATGAAATCCACAGCGCCCAGCTCCATTGCCTTGAACACATTCACATCCTCATTCCTGCTGCTTATGACTATGACAGGGATAGGATTGGTTTGCATAAGTATGCGCAGGAATGTAAAACCATCCATAACAGGCATCTCCAGATCCAGCGTAATCAAATCCGGCTTAAGCTTGGCTGCCTGTTTTAGACCTTCGCTCCCATCCGCTGCCGTTCCAGCCACCTCTATGCCCGGAATTGATTCAAGCAGTTTGGTTAATGTGCGGCGGTTAAAAGCAGAATCGTCTATTATGAGAACTCGCACTGTTTTGGTCATAAGTCGTTGAGATATAATCTCGTATTAAAGATTAAATTTTAAATTACAAACAAAACAATTAAAAATTAAATTTTTAGTTTGTAATTTATTATTTAGTATTTATCATTTAGTATTTACTG
>JACRNK010000086.1 GCA_016234985.1 Deltaproteobacteria bacterium | reverse complement strand
TTTAAAGGAATAGTTTATTATATATCTGTTCCACTTCCATTTAAGAGAGTCAATATACATAGCTATAACAGAAGTTGCAGGAGGCATTGCCTCAACTGCCTCTGCAGGCGGTGTTGGGTCAAATGTTGTCCACCCCCCGCCTCCCCCTGTCCCTCTCATAGAGGGGGATAAAGGGGGAGGTGAACACGATTATCTCAAAGGAATTGCCCCGCAGTATCTTCAGGTGCCATCAGGACTTGAAAGGGTTTATAATCTTGCAAAAAATATTTCCGCAGGGGAAAAAAGTCCGTTTGAAAAGGCTGCTGCAATAGAAAAATACCTTAAAAACAATTATCGCTACACACTAAATCCAGGCAAAGGCGAAGGTGAAAATCCGGTAGAAGACTTTCTATTTTACACAAAAGAGGGTTACTGCGAGCAGTATGCAACCGCAATGGCAATGATGCTCAGAACAATCGGGATACCCAGCCGGCTCGGAAATTATCTCATTATCCGCCAGAGAGACGCCCATTCATGGGTAGAGGCATATATGCCCGCCCCCGATAGTTTCAATCGGGGGTGGACAACATTTGACCCAACACCGCCTGCAGAGGCAGTTGGGGCAATGCCTCCTGCAACTTCTGTTATAGCTATGTATATTGACTCTCTTAAATGGAAGTGGAACAGATATATAATAAACTATTCCTTTAAAGACCAGATGAATGTTGCAAAGGCGGTAGAAACAAATATGCGCTCGCTTGCAAATCAAACCTTAGGCTTCGGCGTGAGCTCAGCCGAACGGTTTGAGTTTTTCAAGGCTAAAGCCTTGAGTTACAAATGGAAAGATATGCTCATATTTGTAACAGCAGCAGTAATAGCGGCTATTATTCTCATAATCACAACAAGGATAGTTTGGAAACCAAAAGACAGGGCCAAGTGGCCGAACGCCCCGCTGTTTTATAAAAATATGCTGCGGCTTTTGGCAAAAAAAGGGAAAACAAAAAAAGCGGGCGAAACAGCTCTGGAGTTTGCAAAAAATGTGAATATTGAAGAAGTTATTATTGTAACGGATATTTATTACAGCGTCAGGTTTGGCGGGTATAGATTGACTGATAATGAAAAGAATAAAATATCGGCTTGTTTAACGGCTATCAGGAAGGTAAAAGCTCAATCTTTTTTGATATAGGCTGCAACATCTTTTATAAATTTCTTGATTTCTATTGGTTTTGATATGTAACCGTCAAAGCCCTCTGCAAGTATCTTTTCTTCTTCCCCCTTCATGGCAGACGCAGTAATGGCTATCACAGGCACGGCTTTGCAGGCATCGTTTGCTTTGAGCAGTTTGGTGGCTGTTATGCCGTCCATTTCAGGAAGATTAAGGTCCATAAGTATGAGGTCGGGCATTTCTGCCGAAACCTTTTTAATAGCCTCGCTGCCGCTGCCTGCCTCTGTCACATCATAACCATTGACAGTCAGCACCTCTTTCATGAGAATCTTATTCATGGGGTTGTCCTCAACCACCATTATCTTTTTCTTTTTTTCCTGCATTGTCATTATGTCGCTTTCTTGAATATAAAAACCTTGTTGCCGCCGCTCTGAAACGCATATTTTGCCGCATGACTCACGTTCAGCATCAAGTCGTTTGATTCTTTGCCGTCTGCCGGAAAACCTGCAATGCCTATGCTTACGGTTATCCTTTCATTTTTCTTTCCGTCCGACGACGGGAATATATGATTTCCAACCCTGACCCTGAGTTTTTCCGCAACCGCAGCGGCAGCCTCCTTTGCGATGTTTGGCAAAACAATAAGGAATTCATCTCCGCCGTATCTGATAAGGCAATCAGCCTTTCGGATATTATCCTCTATCAATCTGGAGAGGTCGACAAGAGCCGCATTTCCAAGGAGAAAGCCGTTCCTCGTATTATAGTCCTGCAGCCTGTCCACATCTACCAGCAGCATGGCAAACGGCAGTCCGTATCTTTTGCTTCTTGCCACCTCCTGCTCTATCCAATGGCTGAAGTATCTGTGATTGAACACGCCTGTCAACGGGTCTATCATCCGCGCCCTTGCAGGATATGCCATTTCAAGCTTTTTCACCTCATTTAAGAGCCCGTTTCTCGAAAAATCCGCCTTTCTGAGTATATTGGCTATATTGTCTCCAAGCTTTGCCTTGTCTGTTTCAGTTATGTCTTTTGCGGTAAATATCACTATGGGTATATCCTTTGCAGTAGGGTGTTTTTTTAATTGTTCCACCACATCAAAACCGCTTACCCTCGGCATCATCAAATCAAGGATTATAAGGTCGGGGTCTCTTTCTATCGCAAGCGCAATGCCGTCTTCGCCGTTTGTAGCCTTGAGCACGCCGAACCCCTCTTTTTCCAGAATATCGCCTAAAAATTCCAATACCTGCGGCTCATCATCTATAGCCAGAATGCTGAACGGGTGCCTCTTTACCTTTGTTGTAAAGCTGAGTTTGCCCAACGTCTGAAGCAGTTTGTCTTTATTAACCGGTTTTACCAGATAATCCACCGCCCCCAAACTAAAACCCAGCTCTTTATTATTGGAAGCGGATATTATTATCGCAGGTATATCACAGGTGTCAGGCGATGCCTTTAATTCCCTTAATATTTCCCAGCCGTCTTTTTTTGGAAGCGCTATGCCCAGAATAATGGCGAACGGTTTTATCTTGCCCGCCTTTTTAAGGGCTTCAACACCGTCAGCGGCAAGCTCAACACTATAACCATTTTCCTCAAGATAGACCTTTACAAGCTCGTTCATGTCTTTGCTTTCGCTGGCAACTAATATTGTTGGAGACGATTCGTTGTCTTGCTGCTGGAATATTGACATATCTTTTATGGATGCAAGCTGCAGCGCATTGGCTTTCTGTATGCCTGTTGGAAGCTCCAGGCCTACAACACCCTGAGGAAGCACAAGACGGAATGTGGTTCCTTTGCCATATTCGCTTTCCATCCATATTCTTCCATTATGCAGCTCCACAAGTTTTTTGGTTAGCGCCAGGCCAAGGCCGGTGCCGCCGTATTCCCTTGTTATGGAAGGGTCAAGCTGTTCAAATTCCCTGAATATCCTTGGGATATCATCATCTTTTATGCCTATGCCTGTGTCTTTCACAGAGACATGAAGAACCCTTTCCATAACAGCGCCTTTCGGCTCTTCTAATATATCCCAGTCAATGCTTACCCGGCCGCCGTTTTTGTTGAATTTTACGGCATTTGAAAGAAGGTTCAGCATAATCTGCTTGAATTTCGGCCTGTCAAGCCTGACAGTCGGAGACAATGGAGTAGTTTTACTCTCAACAACCACCTCTTTTTTATGCGCCATAGGCCTGATAATGCCGAGCGTTTCGCCTATTACATCCGCAAGCGGAAACTCATCCTGCTCCAGTTCCAGCTTGCCTGCCTCTATCTTGGAAAGGTCAAGTATATTATTTATAAGGTGCAGCAGATGGCTGCCGCTTGTGTGAATATAGTTGACATACTGAGCCTGTTTTTCATTCAATTCGCCGAATGATTTTTCCGTCAGGAGCTCGGAAAAACCCATAATGGAGTTCAGCGGGGTTCGGAGTTCATGGCTCACATTGGCAAGGAATTGGGACTTCATCTTGTTGGCCTTTACAAGCTCCTCATTCAATATCTCCATCTCCTGCTTCTTTCTGAAGAGTTCCTCGTTGGCAGCCTTTATTGTCTCTGTCCGCTCCTCCACCTTCTTTTCAAGGGTGGCATAATAATATTCAATATGCTCCACCATGCTGTTGAACTCTGCGGCAAGCTCGCCTATTTCATCTTTTGACACAACAGCCACCCTTTCCTTCAGGTTTCCGCCTGCTATCCTCTTGGCAGACCTTTCCAATGCCTCTATGGGCTTTACAATAGAACGGGTAAGAATGGTCCACAGGCCCACAGAAAAGATTATAGCCAGGGCGGTGAAACCAAGGGTCGCCCATATGATTATCTTTGAAAGATACCCTGCCCTATCATATTCGCTGAATGCGGCGCCTTTTTCTTCGGTTAAGAGCGTCTGCAGCGCGGTCATGGCGGATTTAAACCTTGTCCCTGCATCGCCCATGGCCATGGCGCCGGCCTTTTCCGCATTGCCTTGCTTAGAAACATTTATTGTCTCATCCCTTATCGCCTTATAATCAGACCATGCCTTTTTAAATGATTCATATAACCCGGCTTCTTCATCTCCAGGCGTTTCACTCTTCAGGTGCTCTTCAAGAAGGTCTTTTATTTTTTTGTCGTGATCCCTTATTGAATGTTCCAGATATGTCTTTGAGGCTGTGTCAGACGTTGTATTATAAAGAAACATATCCTGCCTGTCTGCAAGCAGCTCCTTTTCTATTGAAGAGAGGGTGCCCTGCCGTATGAAGAAATCCGCATAAAGCCTTGTTGTAACGCTGGCAATCTGCCTGGCGTTATAAAGGCCTACCATGCCGCCTATGCCCATCATGGCAAGGAGTATCAGAAATACGGCGCCGATCTTTTCGGATATTTTGAAGGAATGGAATATGTTCCTCATATTTTGCCTCGTATATGCCTATTTCCTTACCGTTTCTTTTGCCGCATCCTCGTACATTACCGCTATGTTTGACACGGAACCGTCATTATCAAATATCGGAAATATCTTAAGCTTAAGCCTCTTTGGCCCTGCTTTAATCTGAATATGCCGGACATTTGATATGTCATATTCAATTTCCATATCAACTGATTCTCCTTCAAATATCCTGTGGACGAGATGCGCATAGCCTTTTTCTTCCAGTTCATTATCCTTCAATAGATTGTATTTCCCAATGACCTGGTCGTCATTCGCTATTCCAAAAAGGTTTTTGCACGTCGTGTTTAGCATTACACACACGCCGTTTTTGTCAAACACCGCCATGCTGACAGGGGATTGTTCTATAATCCTCTCCAGGAATTGTTTGCTTTTAAATTCTTTTTGAAACAGCTTTGCATGCCCAATTGCAATAGCCATTTCGCTTGCCATAGATTCTGCAAATACGCAAGAATTGCCTTTGTCGCCAGAAAAGCAATTGGCCCCTTTACCGGCCAGGCTTATGACGCCAATCAAACTATTTTCATAAACAATAGGGAGGATGCACAGCTTCTTGAACCCCATGTCTTGTAAAAGGCCTTTTAACCTGTTGCCTATATCGGCTACATCCATAACCCTGTGTCCATTGCCCTTTATTTGTCCGCCAACATAAGCCTCTTCCGGTTTTACTTCCTTTGCCTCCCTTATAAATGTATGCGACACCCCCCTGTGGGCATTGAGACGCAGCCTCGTTACCGAACCTCCATCATCATGCGGCTCTGCCAGATAAACCCAGCCCGCATCAGCTTCTGATGCCAGCATTAGTTCGTCAAGGGCGGCGCCCACTATCTCTTCTTGCGCCAGGGTGCGGCCGGCTAAACCGGCCACTCTGTTAAGCGCGGCAAACTCTTTTGTTCTTGCTTCCAATTCCCTTGTCTTGTCTGAAATGTCTTTTTCCAGCGTCTTATGCGCCATTTTTACAGCATCGGCCATGCTGTTTAACACATTAGCCAGAGTATTTATCTCCTCTCCGCCTGGGGCGGATGAGGCCGGCTTATCACTGATATGCATCTTCTCTGCCATCGCTATTACGGCTTTTATCGGCTTCAGAGTCTTGTTGTAAAATATATATGCAATAATAAAGATTAAAATCGCAGAAAAGATAAACCCATAGACTGTCCGGTTGTTTGCATCCGAAACCGCCTTTGCATTTTCATTGTCTATAAATTTACCAAGCCTTTCCAGCCTTTCTCTTATAAGAAATGTCTTAAGGTCAATATCATTATGGGTAAGCAAGGCTTCTTCTCTTGAGATTGCCTTGGTCACTCCCCCTATTTTCTCCTTTACCAGCCTCCAATCGTTCAGAAAAGCATGGTATTCCCCGGACAGCGCAATATCGCTCCCGAAGATTGCAGCAAGAGGCAGGCCTTCCAAATGCGCCACTCCCTTGTCTATAGCAGCGGTCTTGTCTTTTAAGCCTTCTGTGCCATAGCCTTTTTCAAAATCACCGGCAACAACAAATATATCAGCCGCATATTCAAGGGCAACAACATCACCTTTAATTGAAGAAATAATGTTGTTTACAACAGCATATTTCTCAAGTCCCTTGGCGCCGTTAATATAAAACCATAAATTAGCGGCAGCCAATATGAAAAAGATAGAGACAAACAATATAAATCTTTGAGTTATGGAAAGTGTTTTTTTCATGAAAGTTTGTATTAGGCAGTGCGAGGCTTTGCCTTGCGCGCTACAATTTATAATAGCTTTTTTAAGCCTGTTTTTGCAAGACATTTAGGAGTTGCCGCTCCTAAATACATAATCAGCCCAGCCCTCCCCAATTTCTGCCGATATTGATGTCAACCTTTACAGGCACAGACAGTTTGGCTGCCGTCTCCATCTCATTTTTTACAAGCTCTTTCATTAACTCTATCTCTTTTTCCGGCGCCTCAAAGATAAGCTCGTCGTGAATCTGAAGCAGCATTCTTGATTGAAGGATTTCATTTTTCAATCTTCTGAATATATTTATCATTGCGACTTTTATTATGTCCGCCGCTGTCCCCTGTATGGGCGTATTGATAGCTATCCTTTCGCCAAACCTTCTTATCTGTTCGCTCCCGCTTCTGATCTCAGGCACATGCCTGCGCCTTCCAAAGAACGTTGACACATAACCCCTTTCCATTGCCTCGCTAATGGTTTTATCTATGAATGTCTTTACTCCCTTATAATGAAGAAAATAGTCGTCTATATAACCTCTTGCCTCATCCTGCGATATGCCAAGCTCTGCGGCCAAACCATAAGCCCCCATGCCATAGATAATGCCGAAATTTATGGCCTTCGCCCTCCTCCTCATCTCAGGTGTAACAAGCTCAGGCTGAACGTCGAAGACCTCTGACGCTGTCCTTGTATGCACATCCTCGTCTTTTTTGAACGCATCTATCAAAAGAGAGTCTTGGGAAAAATGCGCGACAATCCTCAGCTCTATCTGCGAATAATCGGCGGATAAAAATAAACAGCCATTATCCGCAACAAATGCCTGCCGTATCCTTTTTCCAAGCTCTGTCCTTATGGGGATATTCTGGAGATTAGGCTCTGAGCTGGAAAGCCTGCCTGTGGCTGTTACGGTTTGATTGAAGGATGTATGAATCCTTTGGGTTGCAGGATTGGCAAGCTCCAATATGGCGTCCACATAGGTTGACTTGAGTTTTGAAAGCTGCCTGAAATTTAAGACCTCGGCAGGAAGCTCATGAGAAGCAGCAAGTATTGTCAAAACTTCCTCATCCGTGGAAAATCCTGTCTTTGTCTTTTTTACCGGTTTTAATTTAAGCTTGTCAAATAAGATTGCCGCAAGCTGTTTGGGCGAGCTTATATTAAAGTCTGCGCCGGCAATTGTGTAAATCTTGTTTTTCAGAATCTCAATCCGGCCTTCCAGCTCTTTAGAAAGGTTTGACAGATAATCTTTGTCAATCCTTATGCCATCGAGTTGACAGATAATCTTTGTCAATCCTTATGCCATCGAGTTCCATTTCTGCGAGAACCTCGGCTAACGGCATTTCTATCTCGTTAAAAAGTTTTAAAAGCCCCTCATTTTCCAACTGAGGCAGCATTTTTTGGGAAAGTTGAAACACCGCATCTGCCTCGGCGCAGGCTTGGTTGCAAATGGCATCTTCATCAGAATCTTGCCCCTTGCCCCTTACCCCTTGCCCCTTTATTTTATAGCCTAATTGTTCATATGCTATATCTTCAAGCGTATGGCTTGAGCGCGAAGGGTTTAACAGATACGACGCAATCCCGGCGTCAAAATGCGCCCCTTTCATGCAAATATTATATCGTTTAAAAAACAGATGCACCCCTTTTACATCACAAGACATCTTCTTAATGCCTTCATCTTCAATAACGGGTTTGATTGTCTCAAGCGCAGAATGAGCAAGTAGGGGCGGGATTGAAACAGAAAACGCCTGATGCGGTTTTAAACAAAAGGCAATTACACAATGCGGATTGCGGATTGCGGATTGCGGAATTAAAAACAAAGATTCTGCATTTTTTTGTTCCGAGTTCCGAGTTCCGAGTTCCGCATTCACCGCTATCGCAACCTCCCCAGCCTGTTCTATATCAGTCGTCAATTTTTTCAACTCGTCTATATCCGCGATAGAAGCATATTCCCCCTTGCTTGCCGCAGGCTCTTCCTCTGCTGCCTCTCCCCGATTAAAGCCTTCG
>JACRNK010000085.1 GCA_016234985.1 Deltaproteobacteria bacterium | reverse complement strand
TCGATATGGAATCCTTCCGTTGGACGGTTCGCATTTAGAGGAGATAAAACGCATGGGCTGTGCCGCTGCTACCATTGCCATAGGGGAAAAGATGAGGAAGGCGGGAGAGATACATCAGCAGAAATTTAAAACCCCGCTTTATACGCTTGACAGTCTTATCGGCATTGAGGCAACGGATGAGTTTATAAAACTCCTTATGCGGCTCAGCGGCAAGGATTGTCCCGAAGGCATCAGGAGATGGAGGAAAAGACTTATAGACGCAATGGTGGACACACATCTTCTTATGGCGGATAAAAGGATTGCTGTCGGCCTTGACGGAGATGTAGTTTCCGGGATAAGCGCATTTTGTCGTGAGATGGGAATGAACCCCCACCCACCCCTCCCCCTCAAGGGGGAGGGCAAGGGAGGGGGTGATCTTGAAGACCTAGAAGATGCGGCGCACGATGCGGATTTAATTATCGCAAACAGTCATGGGAAAGAGATTTCAGACAGGCTTGGCATACCGCTGTTAAGAATGGGTTTTCCGGTGTATGACAGATTCGGAGAGACTTTGAAGGTGAGGATCGGGTATCGCGGCAGTTTGAATTTTTTGTTTGAGACGGCGAATATATTTATGGACAAACGAACGAGGAGGAATGAAGAGGTTATAAGAATATGAAGACAGCATTTGCAACAAGTGATAATAAGACGGTAAACGACCACTTCGGCTGGTGCAGACAATTTGCGATCTATGATGTGACGCCTGCGGATTATACATTTCTTATGATGCGGGATGTGCCTGAGGGCGGGGATGACGAAGTGGACAAGATTGATAAACGGATTGCCGCCATAAAAGATTGCGCCATCGTTTATTGCAGTCAGATAGGCCCGGTGGCTGCCGCGCGGGTGATACGGCAGAGAATCCATCCCATAAAGGTTGCGCAGCCTGAGCCGATTGACGATGTGCTGAATAAAATGGTGGAGGTTCTGAAAAAACCTCCGATTTGGTTGAGAAAGATTCTGGAGCGGGAAACATACATCCCCTCTCCCCTTGCGGGAGAGGGTCAGGGTGAGGGGTAATGCGTATAGCGATTGCCTCAAAAGACGGCTTGGTCATAAATCAGCACTTCGGACATGCGGATAGGTTTTTGATCTATGAGGCAATCCCCCTCAATCCCCCCTTTGGCAAAGGGGGGCAGGGGGGATTTGAAATAAAATTTCTTGAAGAAAGACCGGTTGAAAAATACTGCGCTGATAATGAAGAGAATCGCTACGACTACAACAGGTCTGAAGATATTTTCAGTGCGTTGAAAGATTGCCAAATCCTTCTGGTGACAAGAATTGGCGCGCGCCCTGAGAAAGAACTTGAGAGCATGGGCGTAAAGACATTTATGATAGCAGATTGGATAGAGGAAGGGATAAGGACAGTGTTGAGTGGTGAGTTATGAGTAATGAGTTAAAGTCGGAAGAACTGGAAAGATACAAAAGACAGATTGCCCTCGACGGCTTTGGCATTGAGGCGCAGCAAAGGCTCAAGGATTCTGCCGCGCTTGTAGCGGGTATCGGCGGTCTTGGCGGAGCGGCGGCTCTGTATCTTGCGTCGGCAGGCATCGGCAAACTTGTCCTTATCCATGAGGGGAAACTTGAAACGGCTGATCTTAACAGGCAAACGCTTATGACAGCGGACGGAATAGGAAAATCGCGGGTTGCCATGGCAAAGGAGACAATACAAAATTTTAACCCTCACGTTGAGATAGATATTTTTGACGAGCCGATAAAACCTGAAAGACTTCAATCTGTAATTCCTGATGTTGATATTGTTATTGATGCGCGGCACAACTTTCCTGAACGGAGGTTAATCAATAATGCTTGCGTAGAGGCAGGCAAACCCATGATAGAAGCGGCAATGAACGGCATGGAGGGTTATCTGTTTTCTGTGATTCCGGATGAAACCGCCTGCCTCCATTGCCTCTATCCCGAAGACCCGGAGTGGGCGCCTTTCGGTTTTCCCGTGCTGGGCGCGGTTTCCGGCGTATTCGGCTGCCTTGCCGCGATTGAGGCGATAAAGATTGTTTCCGGTTTTCAGGAGCCGTTTCTCAACACCCTTATTCATTTTGATATGGCCAGGATGGAACTCAAGAAATTTAAAATTCACAAACAGGAGGATTGCGCTCTATGCGGACACAGAACGGGCGGGGACAAGCCCCGCCCCTGCTTACAAGACACCCATGTTTCAGCGAGGATGCAAGCAAACGTTTCGGCAGAATCCATCTCCCTGTAGCGCCTAAGTGCAATATATCGTGCAACTATTGCAGCAGGAAATACGACTGCGCCAATGAGAGCCGTCCCGGCGTAACTTCGAAGATACTCTTGCCGGAAGAGGCTGTGGAGCGGTTTTTGCAGGCCATGAAGGCCATGCCGTATATCTCTACGGTAGGCATTGCGGGTCCAGGAGACAGTCTGGCCAATCCTGAAAAGACATTTAACACCCTTGAACTCGTGCGAAGTGTGTCTGCCTCGCTGCACATCTGTCTTTCCACCAATGGACTCATGTTGGCGGATTATGCTGATGAACTTTTGAGGTTGAAGGTCGGCTATATTACCGTAACCGTCAACAGCACGGATGTCGCCATAGCAGAAAAAATTTACCGCTGGGTAAGATTCAGGGGAAAAAATTATTATGGCCAAGAGGGCGCAACCCTCCTTCTGGAGCGGCAGAGAGAGGGGCTTTTGAAACTCAAAGGCAAAGGGATATTTTTAAAGATCAACATCCTTTACATCCCGGGCGTCAATGACAGCCATATCCAAACCGTTGCGCAACAGGCAAAAGAAATGGGTGCGCATTTGGTCAATGTGATGCCGCTCATCCCGGCCCCGGGAAGCGCATTTGAAAAAATAAAGAGGCCGGAACAGGTGGAATTGGAAAAGATGCAGATTGCGGTAGGCAGTGAGATTGAAACCATGAAACACTGCCGCCAGTGCAGAAGCGATGCGGCGGGAATGCTTGGAAAGGAAAGTGTCAAAGAGTTAAAGTGCCAAAGCATCAAAACAAAAACTTAAATAGAAATATCTAAATAAACAATTAAAAAGTAAAATTATTTTTGCCTCTGAAACATTTTAATTTTTAATTTATTGTTTAGATATTTATATTGAGTTGTAACCTTTTAAAACTTTGACTCTATGACCCTTTGACACTCTGACCCTTGCACTATGATTACCCTTGTTGACACAACATTAAGAGACGGGGAGCAGGCGCCCGGAGTAGCCTTTAGCATAGATGAAAAGATGGAGATTGCAAAGGTTTTGTCCGACATCGGAATCAAGGAAATTGAGGCCGGCACGTCTGTTATGGGAGGCGAAGAGGCTGAGGCTGTAAAGGCGGTAGTTGGTCTTGGGCTTCCTGTGAAGATATTCACATGGAACAGGATTGTTGAAAAAGATATTGAGGCTTCCCTATTGTGCGGCGTAAAAAATCTTTATATCTCCTGTCCTGTCTCCGATATTCAGATACAAAACAAACTCAGAAAGACACGGAACTGGGTAAAGGAGAGATTTACAAAAATTATTCCTGCGCTAAAAAAAGATGGCTGTTATGCAGCCTGCGGCCTTGAGGATGCCTCAAGGGCGGATGTATCCTTTGTTCTGGAGGTTTGCAGATTGTTGGAAGAGTTGCAGGCGGACAGAATCAGGATATGCGACACCGTCGGCATCCTCACTCCGTTCAAGGCGTTTGAACTCATCGCTTATCTCAAAGGGTATATCAAAATCCCTCTGGAGATTCACACGCATAACGACTTCGGTCTCGCTGCGGCAAACGCGCTTGCAGGCATAAAGGGAGGGGCTGGGTATGCCAGCGTTACGGTAAACGGTATGGGAGAGCGGGCAGGGAATGCCGCTCTTGAAGAATTAGTCATGGCTCTGGAAAAACTGGAAGGCATAAAAACCGGCATCAATACAAAGATGCTCAAAAAACTCTCTGCCCTTGTTTCAGTATTTTCAGGACGGCCTGTTGCTACTGACAAGCCGATTGTAGGAGATATGGCCTTCAGCCACGAATCAGGAATCCATGTGAACGGCGTGCTAAAGCATCCGCCCAACTATGAGCCTTACCCTCCTGAGGAGGTAGGAGCAAAAAGAGAGATAATATTAGGAAAACATTCGGGGAAGAGCTATAGTGTTTTAAATACCTTAAAGCTTTCAGCCAAAACACGACGCATTGCTGCCGCATGCGGCATTTTTGCATAATATCCATTGCATCTCAGCATGGGCGCAACATGCTGCACCCATGCATCCCCCTATTCCATCATTTCTGCCGCATCAAGCCCTTCCTGTATTTTCAGACCTAAGTTTGTAACATATTGAAAAACAATGAGAATAATAATTCTTAAATTGTGGCATAGCTATTGCATTTAGTTATCAGTGAGAATTTTCTTCAAATTCTCCTCCTGAGGCAAGGGGATAGGCGAAGAATGCCTATCCCCTGCTTCTATTCCATGATGAAAGGGGGGAAGGCATAAAATGTCTTATATATGTCCATTAGAAAGTTGCAAGAAAGGGGGTGAAGAGGTTAAAGAAGGCAGTAAAGGTATTGAAAAGATAGGGGCATGTATTCATGAAAAGCTCTTGCTCGGGGTGGCAGTAATTGTGGTGGTAGTAGTCGCAGTGGTAAAAATTTTAATAAAATAAATAAAATCAAGGAGGAAGTAAAAGATGAGAAAAGTATCAGGTGTGTTGATGGCAGCATTCTTTACATTATTTTTTGCAGGGGCGGCTTTGGCAGGACCGTCCAGGGCTCTCATCCAGGAGATGGGTGTAACAACAGGGGCAGAGGAGGTCAATGTTGACCTTGATGTGGTAAGCCATAGTTTTAATGTCGTAAGCTCTAATGACACAACCCTTGGAGCCGGCAATGCAACAGTCGGCGGCACAACAGTCTCTTCAGTAAATATAGGTTTGATTGAGAATCTTGAACTCCGTATCGGAAGGCTGCCTGGATTTAGAAGTTATTTAACACTTCCGGCTGTAGGGGCAGTTGCCCTTAACCCAGCCGGCAATAATTATGGTTTGACAGTCAAGGGCGCTATTCCTGGCGTTCCCGGACTTGCCGCATGTGTCGGTTACGGCACAGTATCTGAGACGAATATAGTGAAAGGCAATAGCTCGGCGGATGCAAGCGGTTCCTCTACAAGGATTGGCGCAGCATATACATATCTGGGTCCTGTGATTCTGAATGCCGCGCTTGATTTCGGCAAGGATTCTGGGAAAAGCGCAGGCGCTAATCTCGGCGGTGTTACCACGATAGAGACCGCGGTAGCTGCATTGTATCCGCTTCGCTCCACGCTTCTTGTCGGCGCGGAACTGCATTATTCAAAGATGAGCGTCGGCGATGATGAGGCGGTTGCAGGGACACAGAAACACACGATAACAGCCTTGGCTCCGGCATTGGGAGCAAGGGCGGTTGCAGGCAACTGGACAATTGACGCGGTTGTAGCGCTGCTTGGCACAAGCATTAAGGTAAAAGGCGATCCGGCATACGGTTCAACACTTCAGGAAACATCAAAAACAACAGTAGTCGGCGTTCCTACTCTGAGGGTGAACTATAAGTTTTAAAGAATGTTTTTAACCCCACAGGGGCAGGCTGAAAAAAAAGATGTTACGCATGACATCCTCCTTTCGAAGCCATAACCCCTGTGGGTTTTATTATGAGGCAGCATGAACCTTCTTAACTTAATAACTGATAATAAAAAGATAACCCTGAATGGGCCTGTGGCACTCTATGACAGCCCCGACCATAAGGTCTTCTGGGTCGGCAGTGTGGAAGAGAGCATCTTCCGCTGCAACACCTATCTGCTGCAGGATGGGGCGCAGAACTACCTTATAGACCCAGGCGGATTGGTTACCCACTTTCCTCAAGTCCTGGACAGGGTGAAGACACTGATTGAGCCATCGGATATTACGCATATTATAGTCCATCATCAGGACCCTGATTTGTGCGCTTCAATTCCGTTGTGGCTGAAATTTAATAAAGACATAGTTATTATGACAGATCCCCGCGCAAGGGTGCTGCTGCCTCATTATGGGATTGTGAATGGGAATTATTTTAATGTGGATGACAAGACTGTTGCGCTCCAAAGCGGTGGAGAACTTAAATTTATAAGATCCCCGTTTATGCACTTTCCCGGAGCCTTTGTCACATACGACAGCGCATCGGGATTTTTATTCAGCAGCGATATATGCGCAACCCTTGATGACAACTGGAAACTTGTAGCAGACGATATAAACAGCCATTTAGGTCTTATGAATGCGTTTCTGGAAGACTATATCGCGTGCAATAAGGCCATAAGAGGATTTTTAAGAAATATAAAAGGTATTGATATTGAGGCCATACTGCCGCAGCACGGCTCTATTATAAAAAGAGAATTTGTCAAACCGACACTGGATTATCTTAAGGATTTCAAATGCGGGTTAGATATCTTATATCCAGACCTGTAGCTCAAGGCTTTAGCCTTGAATTTAACCCGTTTGTCATTCCCGAGTGCTTTTATCGGGAATCCATTGTTTTAAAAGACTGGATTCCCGCTTGAGACATGCGGGAATGACAGAGAAGGAAGATTTTAGGAGCAAAGATCTCAAGTCTGAGTTACAGTTATACAAGAGGAATAAGTGACGTTTACAAAGGGTTATCTCATAACAAAACTCACGCAGATTATGGACAGGAAAGAGGCTGTGCAGATATTTAATAAGGCATGCAGCGAGACGCAGATTGAAAATCGTGAGTATGAAGACCGTGAATACAGCATAGACGAGTTTCTAAAACTGGCAAGCGCCATAAAAAATCAGGGAAGGCTGGCGAGATTTGTCGGTTCTTTAGCTATTGTAGAGGCTATGGCCAACAAATCCAGTAAGCAGTTGGCGGTAAACAGTAAGTAGCTCAAACCTTTAGGTTTGAGGTTTTAAGACTCTCAAGGCTAAAGCCTTGAGCTACAGTTTTTATCATTTAAGGGAGGTAAATTTAGAAAATGCAAATCAAGTCATTCATGTCCCCGAAGGCTTTAATCGGGGATTGGAAAAAGGCGATATTAACATTATTCTTTATGCTGGTTGTCTGCGCCCCTGCCTTTGCCCTTGAGGCAAACGAATACCGGCAGATTGGAGGTCTTGACTCAAGGAAGCTGGTCTGGTTTCTTGCGCAGCTCCACCTCTACTTCGGCGCATTTGTTTTAGGCGTTCCGCTCTTTGCCGTGATTATAGAGCTTGTCGGGTGGAGAAACAAAGACAAAAAGTTCGACAAACTTGCCTACGAATTCACAAGCCTTCTTTCCGTTGCTTACGCCACAACCGCAGCATTCGGAGGTCTTCTGGCCTTTACCCTCTTTACTTTATATCCCACATTCATGGGATACATGGCAGGCACATTCAAAAATGTAATGTTCATCTACGCCCTGCTCTTCTTTGGAGAGACATTCTGTTTATATCTTTATTACTACGGCTGGAATTG
>JACRNK010000084.1 GCA_016234985.1 Deltaproteobacteria bacterium | reverse complement strand
CATCCACAATCAAGCCGGATGTCCTGACGCCGACATCGGCGGTTATGAGGGTTTGCTCCAGCATCTCAGCCAATTCCTCACGCGAAGGCCCTGAAGAAAAAAGCCCGTCTATCTTGCCGGCAATGCTGTTGTGGGTCTTGGCAAGGCCTGTTTTTAGACGCTCAAAAAGGTTTTTCATGTATGTTTAGATAACACAGAATGTAAGGTGGTTGCAATATGATTAAAATCATATCAAATTCCTCAATATATGATAATTTTTTATAAAGGAGTCTCTTGCAAAACTCGTCATTCCGGCAGTCCTTAAGCCGGAATCCAGAGGTTTTTTTAAGGCAAAGATACTGGATTCCGGCTAAAAACACGCCGGAATGACGACTATTGTAGACTTTTGCAAGAACCTCAAAGGTTTAAAAAGAAAGGAGCAATAATAATGAAAAAATTAGATACAAAGGAAATGATAGAGTTCAACCCTGATTCAAAAAACTCTTTTCTGATTTTTGACTCTGAACAGGCGCGGTTGGCGCTCTTTTGCTCGGAGCCCGGCCAAGGCGTTAAAAAATGCTGCAGCAGCTCAAGGGTCATGATGACTGTCCTTGAAGGCAAGGGTGTTTTTTTAACCGATGGCGAGGAGATAGAAGGCGGGCCAGGCTCTGTTATTATATGGGAACCGGGAGAGCCCCACGGCTATATTGCCAAAACAAGGCTTGTGTTTCTGGCCACCATTGCGCCGAGGCCATAGGGATAGTGATTTAGTTGTATAAAACCACAAAAAGGAGGAATACAACATGAATACCGTAAATCATGGCTATTTAAGCAAGCTAATGGAGGAGCACAAAACATTTAGGCAGCTCTTGGAAGAGATTAAAACGCTCACCTCAATTAAAGACTTTAACGGAATAGCATCTCGTGTCGGTTTGCTTAAAAGGGGGCTTGCCTCCCATGCAAAGAAAGAGGAGGAAAAGCTTTATGTAGAACTCCTTGAAGCAGCAAAAAGAGAGAATATGGCATTGATTCAGTCCACGATAAACACATTCTCTAATGCAATGAACAGCATCGCCGCAAGGTCAATTGACTTTTTTGATAAATATTCCAATGGCGGGGAGATAGAAAAATCTCTGAGCCCATTTGCTTCAAATTTTACCGCTATTCAGAGAGATATTTTGATGAGGCTGGAAAGCGAAGAAAAGGCGCTGTATTCAATGTATGAAAAATATTGTTGTTAGCCGCTTATCTTCTCCGGGAAGATTTTTATTTTAACCTTCCTTATTTCTTGACTTTCATGCGTTAAATCTCTATTTTATTGAGAAAGGACGAATCCCTGCCTTGTCCTTTCTTTTATGAACATAAAAAGCCTATTCAGACCAAGCTATCTCAAGATTGCGGTTGGAATCAGTATTTTTTTTGCCGCTGTTTATCTCATCTCTCCTTCCTTGTTTGAACTCATTGAGTTAAAAACCATTGACGCAAGATTCAGAAGCAGGCCGCCGATTGCGCCGGGTAAAGATGTTGTTATAGCCGTTATAGACGAAAAGAGCCTGGATGAGCTTGGAAGGTGGCCGTGGCCGAGGACAGTTATTGCAAAGCTCATTGACGAATTGACAGCATACGGCGTCAAGGTAATAGCCTTTGATATAGTGTTTTCAGAACCCTCTGAACATTCTGAAATGAGTGCCCTCCTCTCTTTGAAAGAAAAATATAAGGGAGGTATGCCATCCGGTTTTGCAGATTATATAAATAAGGTTAAAGCAGAAATTGACCCGGATATCCAATTGGGCAAGGCAATAAAAAAATCGGCAAGGGTGGTTCTTGGTTATTTTTTCCATTTTGACAAAGAGGCTGTGTCAAAAGAGGGGAGAGAGCTGTCCCGCAATTATCAGGATGTGGAAGTGTTAAAACAGGGCGGCGAAGCCGTATTATTAACCGCCTCTGCCATAGAGACAAATATAGATATAATAGCAACTGGCGCAAAGGGATTCGGATATTACAATATAGTTCCAGATAACGACGGCTCTGTAAGGTGGAACCCTCTTGCCATAAAGTATAAGGATAAATATTACGCCCCCCTTTCTGTTCAGGCGCTCAAGGCATATCTTGGAGACCCGCCTCTATCCATCAAGCTGACAGATTACGGCGTGGCAAATATAAAACTTGGAGAAACCTCCATACCCGTGGATGAATCAGGCCGGTTTTTGATCAATTATTATGGTGGGCAAAAGATTTTTCCGCACTATTCCATTGCGGATATAATGAGCGGCCGCATAGAAAAGGAAAAGCTAAAGGACAAAATCGTTCTTATTGGCTCAACCGCCATCGGCATCTATGATATGAGGGTTACGCCGTTTGAAGGGATTTATCCGGGGGTAGAGATACATGCCACAGTTATAGACAATATCCTTAACAAGAGATTTCTTGTCCGACCACAGTGGTTTGGCCTGATGGATATATTGGTCATTCTTGGCATAGGAGTCTTTTTGGGCATTATTGTCCCAAGGCTCAATGTTACGGCAGGGCTTTCTGCTGTTGTCGCATTTCTTGGCGGTTACATCTATTTAAGTTTATATCTGTTCAACAACAAGGGGCTGCTGCTTAACATAACCTACCCTGTTCTGGCAGTAGTCATTACCTACTTATGTCTTGCCCTTTACCGTTATGCGATGGAGGCAAAGGAAAAGAAGAAGATTAAAAACACATTTCAGTATTATGTCGCAGCGCCTGTAATGGAAGAGCTTATGAAGCATCCTGAAAAGCTCAAACTCGGCGGAGAGGAAAAAGAGCTTACAGTCCTCTTTAGCGATATAAGGCGGTTTACTACTATTTCCGAAGGGTTGAAACCGGATGCGCTTATTGCCATTTTGAATGAATATCTGACAGCCATGTCCGATGTGGTTTTTAAATAT
>JACRNK010000080.1 GCA_016234985.1 Deltaproteobacteria bacterium | reverse complement strand
TTGCGAAGCTATCGGGACTTGCCCATCCGCTATGCCGCACTTGGCACAGTGTATCGCTTTGAAAGATCGGGCGTGCTGCACGGCCTGATGCGGGTGCGCGGGTTCACGCAGGATGACGCGCACATTTTTTGTATGCCGGATCAGTTGGAAGATGAGATAGGCTCGGTATTGAATTTTACGCTTTACATATTGAGAAGTTTCGGGTTTAATAGCTACGATATTTATCTTTCCACACGGCCTGAAAAGTTCGTGGGCGCGCCGGAAAACTGGGTAAAGGCCGAGGCTGCGCTGAAACATGCGCTGGAAAAGACAGGGCTGAAGTTCGAGATTGATCCGGGCGAAGGGGTTTTTTACGGCCCGAAGATTGACATAAAGATAAAAGACACTTTGGGCAGGGCGTGGCAGTGTTCCACGATTCAGGTTGATTTCAATCTGCCGGAAAGATTCCATGTCGCATTTCGGGGAGAGGACGGCAACCCACATCAGCCCATCATGATTCACCGGGCGCTCATGGGTTCATTAGAGAGATTTTTCGGCGTGCTGATAGAGCATTATGCCGGCGCATTCCCGTTGTGGCTTGCTCCTGTGCAGGTTATTGTGCTTACTATAACTGAAAAGAATAATGACTATGCAAAGGAAGTTTATGATAAATTACGAGAACAGGATATACGGGCAGAAATTGATACAAGGAATGAGAAGCTTGGGCTAAAGGTAAGAGAAGCCCAGTTAAAGAAGATTCCCTATATGCTGGTAATAGGCAACAGCGAAGAAGAAAAACAATTGGTTGCGCCAAGAGAGAGATCGGGCAACACCTTGGAGCCGATGACGGTGGAAGCGTTTACAGAATTGGTGGAGAAGGAAAGCAAAATACAAATTACGAATTAGGAATTAAGAATTAGGAATTAAATTCGTAATTTCTCATTCATAATTATCAAAGACGGAGGTGGTGTTATAAAGGATCATACAAAGATAAACAGATTTATCAGGGCGCCGCAGGTGAGAGTGCTTGATGCGGAGGGAAATCAGGTGGGTATCATGCCTACGAGAGACGGCATTAAGCTGGCGGAGGAAGCCGGTTTGGACCTTGTGGAAATATCGCCGAATGCCGTTCCCCCTGTTTGCAGGGTAATGGATTACGGGAAATATAAATATCAGATGAGCAAGAAAGCGAATGAGGCAAAAAAGAAGCAGGCTGTAATCCATCTTAAAGAAGTTAAGCTAAGGTCAGGAACGGATGAACATGATTTCCAGTTTAAGATGCGGCATGTGGAAAGATTTCTGGCAGACGGAGACAAGGCCAAGATAACCATCGTGTTCAGGGGAAGAGAGATGGCGCATATTGATCTGGGAAGAGAGGTTCTCAAAAGGGTGGCGGAGACCATTAAAGATAAAGGCATTATAGAACAACATCCGCGTATGGAGGGCAAGAGCCTTACGATGATTATTGCCCCAGCAGCAAAATGAATTACGAATTAAGAATTTAAAATTAGGAATTAAAAAAATAAATTAGTAATTCGTAATTCCTAATTTATAATTATCAAAAAGAGGGAGGTTATATGCCAAAAATAAAGACAAACAGCGGCGCTGCAAAGCGCTTCCGCATTACCGGCACAGGAAAGATCAAGAGGGCAAAGGCAGGCCGCAGGCATCTATTGCTGTCCAATTCTGCAAGAACATCGCGGAATATGAGAAAGGGCGTATGTGTGGAAAAGGCCAACCATGACCAGATTAAAAAACTGCTGCCGTATGGGTAAAGAACAGTTTGGAGTATTGAGTTAGTAGTTGGGAGTAAAAAACTACGAACTATTAACTCCTAACTAAATTCAGAAAGGAGCATTTAAAATATGCCGAGAGTAAAAAGAGCCGTTCACGCCAAGAAAAAGAAAAAAAAGATATTAAAGGCTGCCAAAGGAATGAGGGGCGCAAGAAGCAAATTATACCGAATTGCAACAGAGGCTGTTGACAGGGCTATGGCCTATGCTTACAGGGATAGAAAGGCAAAGAAGCGGGAATTCAGGAGCCTCTGGATAGCGAGGATAAATGCGGCAGCGAGGCTTAACGACATGTCCTATAGTCAGCTTATGAAAGGCATGAAAAATGCCAGCATAGAGGTTGACAGGAAAAATCTTGCCCATCTTGCCGTAAAAGATCCACGCGGATTTTCGCAGATTGTTTCAATGGCTAAGGCAAGTTTAACTGCATGAAAGATAGGCTTCTGCAAATAGAAAAGGCTGCCCTGTCAGAGATTCTCTCTATCAAAAATAAAGAAGCTGCGCTTGAATTCAAAAACAGACACCTCGGAAGAAAGGGCGAGCTGACCTCTCTCACAAAAGAGCTGGGCAGTATCCCTCCTGCAGAGCGGCCGGCTGTCGGGGAATTAATCAACACCATAAGAGGGAAAATAGAGGAGCGGGTCAATCATCTTTTAACAGGATTTCTGAATGCGGAGAGGGAGCAAAGGCTGAGGGCGGAAAAAGTTGATGTAACCCTTCCCGGAAGGTATCTGCCGTTAGGAAAGAAGCATCCGATAACGCAGGTCATGGATGAAGTGGTGAAGATATTTTCGGGCATGGGCTTTGCCGCAGCAGAAGGCCCTGAGATAGAAACCGATTACTATAATTTTGAGGCCCTGAATATACCAAAAGACCACCCTGCAAGGGATATGCAGGACACATTTTATATAAGCGGCGATTATCTTCTCAGGACCCATACATCCCCTGTGCAGATAAGGGTAATGCAGGCGCAGAAACCGCCTTTAAGGGTAATTGCCCCGGGGAAGGTTTACCGGAGAGATTCGGATGTAACGCATACGCCCATGTTTCATCAGGTGGAAGGGTTTATGGTGGATGAGTCCATTACCTTTGGCGATCTCAAGGGTGTTCTGAGCGCATTTCTGCATTCTCTCTTTAGAGAAGATATGCCCATCCGTTTCAGGCCGAGTTTTTTCCCTTTTACAGAACCGAGCGCCGAGGTTGATATCCAGTGTGTTATATGCAATGGCAAGGGGTGCAGGGTATGCAAAGGAAGCGGCTGGCTGGAGGTGCTTGGCGCCGGCATGATTCACCCGATGGTGTTCAAGGCCGTGAATTATGACGCTGAAAAATTTACCGGCTTTGCATTTGGCATCGGCATAGAGCGCATTGCAATGCTGAAATTCGGTATTGACGACATACGACTGTTCTTTGAGAATGATGTGAGGTTTTTGAGGCAATTTTAATCACTTTATATTATGAAAATCAGTTACAATTGGTTAAAAGAATATATCAAGCCGCTTCCAGCGCCTGATAAGCTTGCAGAGAAATTGACAATGGCAGGGCTGGAGGTGGAAGGGGTTGAGGCATTAGACAAAGGAATCAAGGGTGTTGTCGTAGCTCAAATCCTTTCTGTGGAAAAGCATCCCAATGCTGACAGGCTCTCTTTTTGCAAGGTAAATACCGGCAAAGGCATCCACTCCATTGTTTGCGGCGCAAAAAACATGAAGGCCGGCGACAAGGTCGCTCTGGCGCTTCCAGGCGCAACACTCCCTAAAGGCATAAAAATAGAAAAGACAAAGATTCGCGGCGTGGAATCCGAAGGCATGATGTGCTCGGAGTCTGAGCTTGGGCTAACCCCCCCTGCCCCCCCTTTAGAAAAGGGGGGGATTGGAGGGGGTGGCATCATAATACTGCCGCAAGACTTTCCTATGGGCAAGGATTTTACAGAGGCTATGGGGTTGAATGATTGCATACTCACTATAAATGTTACTCCTAACAGGCC
>JACRNK010000079.1 GCA_016234985.1 Deltaproteobacteria bacterium | reverse complement strand
TACCAAGGCAGCCCTTGCGGCGCTTGAAGCGGAAAAAAAGTTGGAAGAGCAGAGGAAGGCTGGATTTGGCGAGGAAATAAAAAAGAGAGTAGAAGAGCAGGGCGCCAATCTGGAAATACCGGATCCGTGGATACCGCCTGCTATTATTAAACCTGCGGAACTTCCCCCTGCGCTCAGAGGATTCCCAAAGGATAAATTTGGTTATCCGGACTGGACTGCTGCTGTAAAGGAAGAGGTAATAAAGCCCAGAGGCATTATAATGGATGGCGCGGCAGAAACCCAAGAAGGAACAGCTTTTGATAAGGATATCCTGTTTGAGATAAATGACTTGAGAATGGCCAATGTTGTGTTTTCTCATAACATCCATACCTATTGGCTTTCCTGCAAGGTTTGCCACCCTTCCATATTTATAGATAAAAAAGGCGCCAACAAATTTACCATGTATGATGTCTGGAATGGACAATACTGCGGCAGATGCCATGGCAAGGTGGCGTTTCAGGCAAAGGGGTTTGAGAATTGCCAGAGATGCCATAGTTCAAAAAAGAAATCTCAGGGGATAAAATAAGGGGCTGGGGAAATATTAATTATGCGCGTCGGTAAATTATCATTGAAACATTTTTTTAAATATGATAGTCTTGATATCAAAAGGCTGGTTTTACATAAACGCGGAGGCTACTTTAAAATGAGACGATATATTGGTGGAGCGTTAATGCTGCTTTTGTTTGCCGGACTTATTTCCTGCGGCAAGCAGGAAGAAAAGAAAGAAGCGGGAAAGATTGAAGAAAAGAAAGAGGTAAAAGTTGGAGAAGAAACAAAACTTCCAGAAGGCCATCCAGCCATAGGTGGTAGCGGTAAAGATACAATTGCAGGCGATATGGATTCAAAAGTGATTGGCGATGTAAATAAATCAGCAGTTGGCCATCCATCATCAGGCGAGGTAAAGAGAGAGGTTAGGGTTCCTGACGAGGTCAAAGCAAAGTGGAAGACAGTGAATTTAAAATTAGTTGATAAGGAAAAGAAAAAGGAGGAAATAATTATTGTAACCGTAGGCAAAGAGGCGCCTATAAAAGGGACCAAACTTGCCATCAAGGCTGAGGTATTTTTGCCGCATTACACAATGTATGATACTTATATAAGCTCCAAGTCAAATGAGCCGGTTAACCCTGCTGTGCTTGTCGAGCTTTTAGAAAATGGTAAAAGCATCACAAAGGGATGGGTTTTTACTAATTTTACAGCATTCAATTCTTATAAACATGCAAGATATGAAATATTGCTTCCCCCGATATCTTTAAAATGAGGAGAGAGGATAGCGGAATGTTAGCTGCAGAGGATATAAAACAGCCTGGCGCTAAAATAGAAGCGGCTCGGGTAAACATTCTGGTGGTTGATGATAACCACTCGAATGTAGAACTTCTTGAGGCCCTTTTATCGTCAAGGGGATATAATATACTCAAGGCTTACAATGGGGAGGATGCCCTTAGTCTGGTTGAGACAGTGCACCCTCATATAATCCTCCTTGATGTAATGATGCCGCGTATGGATGGTTATGAGGTATGCAGAAAGCTAAAGGGAAAAGATACGACCAGATTTATTCCCGTCATAATGCTTACTGCCCTCTCTGATATAGATGATAAGATTAAGGGTATTGAGGCGGGGGCGGATGACTTTATTTCCAAGCCGTTCCAGAGGCCGGAGCTTCTGGCAAGGGTTAAATCTCTTGTAAGGGTTAAGAATCTTTTAGAAGAGCTGGAAGACGCAAGGAATGTCATATTTAGCCTGGCAACAGTTTTGGATGTTAATGATCCATACACGCACGGGCACTCTCGGCGGGTTTCTGATATTGCAGTCAATCTGGCAGCTTCCCTCGGTCTTTCACCGCAGGAACAAAATAACATAAGAGATGCAGGGTTTCTGCATGATATTGGGAAGGTAGCAACAGACAAAGATGTTTTACATAAACCAGGGGCATTGAATGGCAAGGAATATGAGCATGTAAAACAACATCCTGTAGTTGGAGAAAAGATATGCAGCCCTCTTAAGTTTGCCAAACCTTTACTTCCTATGATTCGCAGCCATCACGAGAGGTTTAATGGAACAGGATATCCAGACGGTCTTACAGGAGCAGATATACCCCTTGGGGCCAGGATAATAGGAATTGTAGATCTTTATGATGCCTTAACATCTGCCCGTCCTTATAGAAGAGGTATGCCTCAAGAGGTAGCATTAGAAGTAATGAAGCTTGAGGCAGGAAAGGGATATTGGGACAGAGAGATACTTATGCCTTTTGTAGAGATAATGCAACAAGGAACCCAACCCCATTAGTTCTTCTCTTTAACCTTTTTCCAATCAAAAGATTCCAATAAAATAGAAGACTTAGTTGTAACTAAGCCGGTTTTCAGATTTTATCAAAGATAAAATCCACTAATAGGTGTGGCTTGACAATATGAGATTGGTATGTAAAAATAAAATTGTTAAAAATTAAATTGGTCTTGAATATATATTCTTGACTCAATAATTACAAGAAAAGGGGTTTTTAAAATGATTGCAGCAACGCAGCTTAGAGTAGGAATGAGCATTCTGTACAACGGAGAGCCTTTTAAGGTGGTGAGCGTACAGCACATAACGCCTGGCAACTGGCGGGGCATGGTTCAGACAAAGAAGAAAAATCTGAAAACAGGTTCAGCTGTTGAAAACCGTTTCCGCTCCGAAGATAAATTGGAAAAGGCTCATCTGGAGCAGCATGAGATGGAATACC
>JACRNK010000078.1 GCA_016234985.1 Deltaproteobacteria bacterium | reverse complement strand
CCATGCACACTCAAAAACCTTGCGTCATTCCAGTTTTCTTTTATCTTGGCAAACGCATACTGCATTGCGCTGACATTGGGGATAATTTCAACCGCATCCTTGCCGAGCCTTTTTATGAGAAAATCGGCAATGCCGAAAAAATTCGGATCGCCGGAGGCAAGGACAACGGCTGAGTTCGGAGTTCGGAGTTCGGAGTTCGGCGCAATCGCTTTGACAATCTCATTCAGGTTTGAACCGATGGCAATATTTGTTCCCTTGAACTCAGGAAAAGAGGCAATGTGCCGCCTGCCGCCGACAAGCATGGAAGCGCTCTCAATCAGAGCCAACGCCCTTTGCGAAAGGCCGGATTTTCCTTCAATACCGATGCCAACTATGTAAATCACAACTTCTCCACCACCTCATTGTCATACCCTATCAGCATACATCCCAATTCCGCTTTGCCTTCAACAATTTTCCCGGTATTCTCTTTCACTTTATTGCAAACCGCCCTATAAATACTTTCTAATCCTTGTTCTTTTAACATAAAAAATACATGCCTTGCCGTGTTCGCATTTTTTATGCCTTCGAGAATATCTTTTTTTGCCCCTGCCTCTTTTGCAAGGTGAGCCAAAAACTCAAGCTCAACACTGGAATCCGAGCAATGTGTCTCAAAATGCCCTGCTGCCAGCTTGCTGAATTTTCCGAATTGCCCCACAAGGGTAATTTTGCGCAATGTGTTGGTGGGCGCAGCCCACCCTACCCTCCCCTTGCCCCTTGCCTCTTTTAGCGCAAATCCCATGTGGTCGCCAACGAGGATAAAAGCTTCTTCCGGCAGATTTAGAATTTGTTCGGCTATCTTTTCACTGCTCCTGCCTGTTGAAAACACAATCTCTTTGCAGCCCGACGCCATCGCAACATCAATGGCGCATTTGATTGAATCACGATATGCGGATAATGACACAGGCTCCACAATGCCGGTTGTCCCTAAAATGGAAATCCCGCCGATGATGCCGAGCCGGGCATTCATGGTTTTTTTTGCAATCTCTTCGCCATTTGGGACAGAGATGGTAACTGAGAATTTGAAATTTGAAATTTGAAATTTGAAATTTGAAATTGCTTCCTTTATAGCTTCCTCTATCATCTTTCGCGGTACCGGGTTGATGGCAGGCTCGCCGATAGGGATGGCTAACCCAGGCTTTGTGACAATACCTATTCCTTTGCCACCGTAAACTGTAAACCGTGAACTGTGAACTGTAAACTCAAAGGCTTTTACTCCATACTCCAAACTCCCGACTCCCAACTCACAGACAATCTCCGCTCCATTCGTCACATCAGGATCATCGCCTGCCTCTTTTATTACAGAGGCGATTGCCCGCTCGCTTTCTATCCCGCATCTATGAACAGGAATGATAACGGCCTTTCCAACCGGCAACGTTACCTCAACATCCTTAACCTTTTTCTTTGTCAAAAAGGCAATGGCCGCTGCCTTGCTTGCAGCGGCCGCGCATGTGCCTGTTGTATAGCCTTTTCTTAAGCCTCTTTGCTTTTTATCTTCCACAAAAATCCTAAAAGACCTCCCATTATAATAGCCAGAACAAATCCTTGAATAGATTGGGCTGTTATGGGGTGATACCTCTCCGGCTCAACAGATGAAAGAAGAGTTCCGCCAACTTTCAGCATTATCCATAAGACCGATGAAAGCAGAGTTGCCTTAAGAAAAATATTCTTAAAAGGCAGCCTTTCTTTCAACAGGCTCAAAAAACCGCTGACAACAATACCGAAGACAGCGCCGCCGGCTGCAAAGGCAATCAAGTTATGCAGCAGGGTGTTCTCAAACTCAAACGCGCCGGTAGCAGCATTAACAGCCATTGCAATCCATCCCCAAGCTATCCCAGCAATAGCGCCAAGCATAATACCTCTTTTCCAATCAATGGATTGAAATTGCATACATCCCTCCCTTTGAAGAATAGGTTGAGGTTTAGGTTACTGTCCCCCGCTGGCGGGGGTAAGGGGGTGGAGGGTGTTGGCTCGAATTCCTCCCCCTGCCCCCTCCAGAGGGGGACAAAGCCCCTCCTCTACCTTTACCTCTACCTGTGTAGTTTAGTGGCACGGCATTCCGATGGTATGCCTGAAATCATGGAATGCGTCATGCACGCCCGGCGCAACGGACTCCATGCCATATGCAATGACTACCATTGCAAAGGCAACTGACACAATCACAAGCGCCTGCAACAGCATTCCCGTTAAACCGTTTTCTCCGCTTATTATTCTTTCCATAGTATTCGCCCTCCTTTCATGGTTTTAAAAAAATGTCTGAAGCCTGATTCCGTATATAAAAACCTTAGTTGCATTAGTGTCGCCGCCGGGGTTTATCACATATTGAATGTCAGGAGAAATATGAAATCCTGTATTCTGAGCAGCATCGGCAATTGCAATATTATAATACAGCTCCATGTAATGCTCTGTCCCTGCCTTAAAACCAGACAAAGCGCTCTTTTTATAGTCTTTATAATCCTTGCCCATCATGGCTATGCCATAGCCAATGCCTATTGCATCATTTGCCCTGCCAAATATATCGCCGCCAATATTTAATCCGCCGCCGATAAACCTGTCAAATTGCGCCACTTTTTTCCGTTGAAAACCTGCCCTCAGCCATATGCCCACTCCATCTGCGATAACCTGATCCATGCTTAAACCGGCGCCTTTGTTTTCTGCCTTCAATAGATTTGCATCATCAGGGTTTGCAGTGTTTGTTAAAGAATCACGGCCCTGTCTATCCCAGTAATAAACCCTGTAATTCCCATCATTGCCTAAGGGTTTGAGTTTAAAATTCATTTCTGCCATAAGAAACAGCTTGTTAAACATATCAACATAATCGCCATTGCCTTCAAATGCGCCCACTGTTATATCCATAGCTTCAACAGGCCCGTAAGTCAGTCTTATGCCAGGGCTATAAAAATCGGCAGAGCCGCCAAATTCAATTGCGGGGTTATTTACAAACAGGTTGGCAAGAAATTGAGTCCTTTCATTATTTGCAAACTCATTGGAATCAAAATAGCCTGTGATATCCAACTGGCCTATTGTAGCAGTCAAGTCCGAAGTCATATTGTGCTCATAATAAAACTGAGTAACATGGATTTGGTCGTTATTAAACGATTCAATGTCAGCATTAGCGCCAGAAGTGTTGCCATTGGGAGAGGTGAAAAATGAAGGCAGATTTTGCAACCCGGGCCCTCTCTGGAAATCAAGAATAGCAACCGCCCTGCCGTCCTTTCCAACAGGCGATTCCAATGCAATATCCGCCGATATTGCGCCTGCGCCCCTCTGGTTATTGCTCTTGTCATGCAGGACGCCTTGAGCTGTTACGGTAAGCCCGCCTCCTATCTTTAAACCATAGATGCTGTGAATCGGATGAAATTTATGGCCAAGCTCATCAACCACTTCAGTGCTTTTCACCCTTTTCTCAAGGTCTTCAATCCTCTGCTTAAGCTCCTCTAGCTCGCTGCCATATGCCGCCTTTTTCGGTTCCGCCTTTTCCTCTGCCGCGGCAGCCTGGCTTAAAAACACAAACAAACAAAACGCTATCGCAAAAAATAGTCTTTTCATACGGCAACCTCCCTTGTCTTTTGCTTTTTTTGAAAATGATTATCATTTTTATTTAGTTGTGTCAAGCCCTTTTTACGAAATAAATTTAATGCTCGTCATGTCTTGCAAAAGGCCCGTGGCTGTGTATGTGAACAACATCTCCGTGCCTGTGCGTATGCTCATGGATGATGTTGACCTTCAAGAGCATGTCTTTATCCTTCAAAATCTCTGATGGGCTTCCGTCCGCCACAATCGTATGCCCCTCGCTCAATACTGCCACTCTGTCAGTCAAATCCTCTACGATGCTCAAATCATGGGTTGCCATAATGATGGTTTTTTTCACCATCCTTAATCCTGCCAGCAGTTCAAATAGCCACACCTGCGTCCTCGGATCAAGGCCGTTGGTCGGCTCGTCTAAAAGCAGCACATCGGGATTCAGGGAAAGGACAGAGCCGATGGCAACCTTCTTTTTTTCGCCGCCGCTTAAATGATGGGGCTGCCTGTCTTTCAAAGCCGTGATGCCCAACATATCCAAGGTATCATCAACACGCTTTCTTACTTCATGCTTTGGCATATCTAATTGCAGGGGGCCGAACGCAATCTCATCCCAAACCGTGGGGCAAAATATTTGAACATCCGGCTCCTGAAATATAAAGCCTACCTTGCTTCTGAAAAACCCGGCAAATTCTCCGCTCAACATCTCTTGCGTCAAAGGCTTGCCTAAGGCTGTTATGTGGCCGTCCGCAGGAAAGGCAAGGCCAGCCATGATTTTTAAAAGCGTTGACTTGCCGCTCCCGTTTGCGCCAAGAATGGCCAGACT
>JACRNK010000042.1 GCA_016234985.1 Deltaproteobacteria bacterium | reverse complement strand
CATAGAAGACGGTATGGCGCTGGTATCCGCCATGCATATAACAGCGGGGATTTATGTGAACGATGCGGAATCCGGGCTTATTCAGGATATAGACGACTGGCTGCAAAAACTTGCCCCGGAGGGGCCTGACTACCGGCATCACAGGACAGGCGAAACCAATGGCGATGCGCATCTGAAAAATCTTCTTATCGGCCATCAGGTGATTCTGCCAATCACAAAAGGGCGGCTTGATTTGGGCCCCTGGCAGCAGGTCTATTATGCGGAATTTGACGGCCGTAGGAGAAAAAGGGTGGTCGTAAAGGTGATGGGAAAGTAAGGGCAGGGCATGCCCCTACTCAACCACGACATTGGTCAGAGTCTTTCTCACCCCTGCAATCCCCTGAATCTTTTTTATTACAACATCTCCCAACACCTTAAAATTTGAGGCTGTAACATAGGCAATTACATCATAAGGGCCTGTCACAGCATGGGCATCTCTTACACCGGCAACCCTGCCTGCTTTATCAGCCACGGCCATTGACTTGCCGTGTTCACATTCTATAAATACATACGCTGAAACTGCCATAATCCCTCCTCCATATAATTTTGGCGCCCCCGAGACGATTCGAACGTCCGGCCAACAGATTAGGAATCTGCTGCTCTATCCATCTGAGCTACGGGGGCATGAACTTCAGTGATTAGTGAACAGTGGTCAGTGAATAGTTAACACTCTGTTTTAGTTGAGGGAATATTATTATCCATTCGCCGCTTTGTTGTCAATGGTTTTTCAAACACTAGGAAGCCGTTATCAATCTTTCCAATGTTTTCTTCTTCGCCATCTCCACAGCCATCTTTATAGCAGCCTTCATGCTCGCGGGGTTTGCTATTCCTTTCCATGCAATGTCATATCCTGTGCCGTGGTCAACGGATGTTCGGATAATGGGCAGGCCAAGGGTTACATTGACACCGTCTTCAAAGTGCAGGAGCTTGAGCGGAATGAGCCCTTGGTCGTGATACATGCAGACAACACAATCAAATTCTTTGTTTTTTACAGCCCGATAAAAAAGCGTATCCGGCGGCAGAGGGTCTGAGGCATTTATACCCATTTGCCTTGCCTTTTTTATTGCAGGCATGATAATCCGCTTCTCCTCGCTGCCGAAAAGCCCTGCCTCGCCTGCGTGAGGATTGAGCGCTGCAACGGCAATCCTCGGCCTTTTAATGCCGAAATATTTTTTGAAAGTCTCGTCCGTTATTTTGATAGTCTTAAAAACATTTTCTCTGGTTAAAAGCCGAGGCACATTTTTTATAGATTCGTGGATTGTTACAAGAATAACCTTTAGGGCGCTACCGGCAAGCATCATGCGAAAGTCTTTTGTATTTGTAAGATGCGCAAGGAATTCGGTATGGCCGTGAAAATGGTAGCCGGCCTTATTTATAGCTTCTTTACTTATCGGGCCCGTAACAATAGCGTCCACATCGCCTGCCGTGGCCATGCAAACAGCCTCTTGTATGTAAGCCATCATGGCTTTGGCGCATGTTTTATCAGGTTTGCCCGGTTATCGCCTGCCGTGGCCATGCA
This sequence comes from Deltaproteobacteria bacterium, assembly GCA_016234985.1. Taxonomy (GTDB): domain Bacteria; phylum Desulfobacterota; class GWC2-55-46; order UBA9637; family UBA9637; genus JACRNJ01. Next base: position 10,058 of record JACRNK010000042.1, on the reverse strand, counting down.
AACAGCCTCTTGTATGTAAGCCATCATGGCTTTGGCGCATGTTTTATCAGGTTTGCCCGGTTTTAGTTTTTTGGGATTGAGATTGGAAAGATTTATGATTTTGAGTTTTGAATTTTGAATTTTAAATTTTGAATTTAAATATGAAAGAACCGCCTCATCGCCTAAAATCACAGGATTGCAGAGCCGCCTGATGTTCTTATCAGAAACGGCCTTTAAGATAACCTCAGGCCCGACCCCTGTAGGGTCGCCCATGGTGATTGCAATGGCAGGTTTCATAAATACAGTTCGGAGTTATGAGTTCGTAGTTCGGAGTTGTTGTTTTTACTTTTAACTCCCGACACCGAACTCCCAACTAATAACTGTTCTTTACAGTCTCACCTCTATATACGCCTTTTTCATCATCCCGTCTAACCAGAGCCTGTATCGCTCATCTATAATTTTCTGGAAGATGATGTTTTTAATATCATCCTCAACCGCTGAAAAAGGCTTTGGCTCCGCCTTCCGCTTGTCTTCAAGCCGGATTATGTGAAACCCTGTAGCGGTCTTGATTATATCGCTTGTCTCGCCGATATTTAATGCGGCGGCCGCCTTTTCTATGGCCTTATCCATTTCGCCTGCTTTGACATAACCGAGGTCGCCGCCATCTTGCGCATTTGGTCCCTGGGAATACTCCTTTGCCAGTTTCGCAAATCCTTCGCCTTTTTGGGCCATTGCAAGCACATCTTTTGCCATCCTCGTCAGACATTTTTATGTTTGAGCGAATTTCTTTGTTTATAAATTTTACCTGCCTTATCTGATCTTTAAGCTGCTCCCGGTATTCTTTGAATGTAAGGCCGTTTTTTGCCAGCGCGCTTAAAAGCTCTTCCTGGCCTATGTTGTTTTGCCTCTTCACATCGTCAATTGAGTTGTCTATCTCTTTTTCGCTGACAGTAATGCCGGCCTTGTTTGCCGCCTGTTCAACCAATTTTTTCTCAATAAGCTGGTCTAATACCTTGCTCTTTGTCTCCATAATCTTTTTTCTTTTATCTTTATCTGCGCCCTTTATATCTCCCAGGCCGGCAGTGGCGGCATTCAATTCAGACATGGTAATAGCGCTGTCATTCACCACAGCCACGATGCGGTCTATGATTTCAGCATGGACTGCGGGGGTAAGCAGTAAGCAGTGAGCAGTGAGCAGCAAGCAGGCTTGAGATTTGAAATTTGAAATTTGAAATTTGAAATTTGAAATTGTTTTCACAACAACTCCTCCTTAACCTCTATCTTTGCCCCTTGCTTTAATTCCGTCATCCATGCTTGAAACTCGGCATCGCCTTTTTCCCTTTTTAACTTATTTATTATCTGATCTTTTACCTCTGAAAACTTCAGATCCTTTGCCTCTCTCTTTTCTTCAACTCTGAAAATGTGATAGCCGTAAGGAGTTTTTATTACCTCGCTTAATTTGCCTGCAGGCAAGGGAAAAACCACATCCTCAAACTCTTTCGGCATTTCACCCCTGCCGAAAAAACCGAGGTCCCCGCCTTTTTTGCCTTCAGGCCCTAAAGAAATCTCCTGAGCCAGCCTTGCAAAATCCTCTCCCTTTTTCAGCCGCTCCTTCACCTGATTGGCCTCTTCCTCTGTTTTGACTACAATCATCCGCGCCCTTGCCTGTTCTTTTCTCTTGTAATCTGCTATATGCTCTTTATAATATCTTCTGGCCTCATCCTCTTTAACCGTAATTCTCGGACCAATGGCCTTATCTATAACCTTCCTAAGCAGCATTTTCTTTCTAATCTCTTCCTTCCACTTATCCATGCTTCCGTATTTGCTCAAGATGTTTGATTCAAACCCCTCTCCGGCATATTCTTTTTTAATCTCTTCCGTCTCACGCGAAACTTCGTTGTCCTTGACATCCAGCGTCAGTATTTTTGCCTCTTCCAAAATCAATTCCTCTTCAATGAATTGGTTGACAAGGGCCATCTTAAGGTTTTTCAGTTCTTCGTCTTTTATCTCAGCCGCTGCGCCTTCTAAAAATAATCTCTTGAAGGTGTCCTGAAACTCTCCATGCGTAATCTCTCTCACATTTATTTTAATCGCCACCTCTTTGGGAGAAACAACCTTCTCTTCTTCCTGTTTTTTGCAGCCGGCGAAAAGTAGAATACAGAATACAGAATACAGAATACAAAATATTATCATCCTTTTACCAACTGTTGCAATACATATCTTGCCTCATCCCAGGCCTCTTTTCCCTTTTCTAAAGCAGCGATAAGCCTGGAATCCGGCATAAGCCTGAATTTTTTGGGATTCTTTTTTACAAGGGCAAGCATCTTCTGCGGGTCCACATTGGTGTCGTTTGAAAAGGCAATATAAATCCAATCCCCTTTCTGGGAGAGCTCGGTTATCTTAAGCGCTTTCAACAGCAGCTTCAGCCCCACAATTCTGAACAAATTATTTACCAGCTCCGGCATGTCGCCAAACCTATCCCGTATTTCCTCTTTCAGCTTAGCCATGTCATCTTCGGTTAATACAGAGGCAATTCTTTTATATATGTTCAGCCTTTGCCTCTCGTCAGGAATATAATCTTCAGGAATATACGCGGACACCTTAAGATTTATCTCAGGCTCAATCTCTCTTTCTATTTTTTCTCCTTTTAATTCTTGTATGGCATCTTCCAGAAGCTGCGTGTACAGCTCAAAACCGACCTCCGCAATCTGGCCGGATTGTTTGGCTCCGAGAAGCTCTCCCGCTCCCCTTATCTCCAGATCATACGCGGCAAGCCTGAACCCGGCGCCAAGGTCGGAAAGCTCCTGAAGCACCTTCAGCCTCTTCTTTGCATCTTCCGTAAGCGTTAGTTCCGGCGGCGTCAAAAGATAGGCATAGGCCCTGTGGCTGCTCCTGCCCACCCTGCCTCTCAATTGATATATCTCTGCAAGGCCGAACCTGTCTGCCCTGTTTATCAGGATGGTGTTTGCAGACGGTATGTCAAGCCCTGATTCTATGATGGATGTGGAAAGCAGGATGTCATGCTCCTTATTCATAAAGCCTGCCATTATCTTCTCAAGCTCCCTTTCCCTCATCTGGCCGTGGGCAATCGCAACCCTTGCCTCAGGGACAATTCTTTTGAGATAATCAGCCATTGCCGCAATGCTCTGCACCCTGTTGTGGACAAAAAAGACCTGGCCGCCTCTGGACAACTCCCTTCGGACAGCATCCCTTATCAAGTCATCGTCAAACTTTGCAACAACAGTCTTTATGGCAAGCCTGTCTTCAGGCGGCGTATTTATTATGCTTAAATCCCTTATGCCTGCCATAGACATATGCAACGTTCTTGGAATAGGCGTTGCCGTCAATGTCAGCACATCAACCTGCTTTTTCATCTGCTTTAATCTCTCTTTGTGGCTTACGCCAAATCTGTGTTCCTCGTCAACGATAATCAGACCCAATTCCTTAAACGCAACATCCTTTTGCAAAAGTCTATGTGTGCCTATAACTATATCAACCTCTCCTTGCGCAAGTTTTTTTAAGGTCTCTTTCTGCTCTCTATGACTTCTAAAACGGCTTAAAACCTCTACAACTACCGGATATGCGGCAAACCTGTTTTTAAATGTAAGATAGTGCTGCTGCGCAAGAACCGTAGTCGGCACAAGAACCGCCGCCTGTTTATTGTCAAGCACAGCTCTGAAAGCGGCGCGCATAGCCACTTCGGTCTTGCCGTAACCCACATCGCCGCAGATTAGCCTGTCCATTGGTTTTGGCTCTTCCATGTCTTTGAGCACATCTATAATAGCGTTTGCCTGGTCAGGGGTCTCGTCATATTCAAAAGACGCCTCAAACTCGGAAAAGAGCCTGTCCCCTTTTGAAAATGAAAAACCCTCCACCACTTCTCTTTGAGCGTAAAGTTCCAGCAGTTCCTTTGCCATCTCCTCTACCGCTTTTTTAACCTTGCCTTTTGTCTTTTCCCAGCTTGTTGAACCGAGCTTATCCAACCCCGGCTTTTTGCCTTCCATGCCGTGATACTTGCCTATGAGATTCAGCCTCTGGACAGGAAGATATATTTTATCTCCCCCCTGATATTCAAGAATGAGAAAATCGTTTTCTATAACTTGTCCCGAACTTGATTCGGGATCCTCTATTTTGAGGCGCTTAAGCCCTTGATAAATCCCGATGCCGTGGATTGTATGCACAATAAAGTCGCCTACGCTCAAATCCTGCAACTGCGTGAGGAAGGCTTCCATTTTATTGGAAGGCGGCGCCCGCCTCTTTACCCTTTGCCCAAAAATTTCTTCCTCTGTTATTACAGCTAATTTTAGAGACGGAAAACGAAACCCGGAACTTATATCGCCGATAGTGATTTTAATATCCTTAACTCCCCCCTCCCCCTCTTTGATTAAAGAGGGGGACAGAGGGGGGGTAAACTCCGCTATCAGCCTATACCCCTCCAGTAATTCCTTCAATCGTTCCGCCTGACCGGCATTATGGCAGACAAGAAATATGCTCCAGCCCAAGTCCCGCCAGTCCTTGATCCTGTCCGCCAACGGCTTGAGAGCCCCCTCCCCTTCCCCTCCCCCCTTGCGGGGGAGGGTGGGGTGGGGGGTTGCAATATCCTGCCGTATATCAAGATTGGATTCGGTATAAAGCTCCAGGCCTTTGCCTGCAGAGGTTTCCAATGTAACGACGCTCCTTTGATTGAATATGGAGTTTAATTCGCGGAAAGAGATATAAAACTCTTCCGGCTTTACAAAAAAATGCCTTTTTTGTTCAACCTTTGTCTTTCCCTCCAACACCTCATTTTCAAACTCTTTAGCTGCTGTTTCTATTTCATTTTGATTATCAAGAATGAACAGGCAATCATCGGGAAGATAATCAAAAAATGTAACAGTCCTTTCATAAAAAAGAGGCAGGAGGAAATCAATGCCGGCAAATACCAGCCCATCCCGTATTCTATCTGAAATCGATTCTCTTGCATCCCTTGGAAGCTCTATCTCTTCAGCCCTGTGTCTAATCCTGCTTATGGCCATTTCCTTTGCATCTTTTGAAAATATAATCTCCCGCGCAGGCAGAATGAGCGCTTCGCTCATTGCATCTTTAGACCTTTGAGTTGCACTGTCAAAGGTTCTTATGGCCTCAACCTCGTCTCCAAAAAATTCAATTCTAACCGGCGCAGAATATGACGGGGGAAATATATCCACTATTCCGCCGGCAATCCGCATCTCACCCCTTTCCTCAACCATTGCCCGACCTCAAACCGCAAAACCCCCCTTTCAACTCCCCCTTCCCCCTCTTTGATTAAAGAGGGGGACAGAGGGGGCGTTAGGGGGATATGGGGGGTTAAAATATCTTTCGGCATTACCTTCTGCAAAATAGCAGAAGCCGTTGTGACGATTATATTGCGATGCCCGTGGGCAAGTTTGTAAAGAATATCTATTCTGGCGGCAACAATGTCAGGATGCGGAGACTGCGCCTCAAACGGCAGAATCTCCCACGATGGATAGAGGAGGGCGGCATTTTCTCCGAGAAAAAAGTTTATATCCTTTGTAAAATTCTCCGCCTCTTCCTGTGTGGGTGTGATGATGAGAGCAGTTCGGATTTCTGAGTTCGGAGTAGGGGTGTAAGGCATTACGCCCTTACCCAGCAGACTGGCAATAAAAAAGGCCTTTGACGAACCCAAAAAGCCGGAAATGGCGCACCTCTCCCCTGACTTAAGAGTTGAGATAGCCTCTAAAGCCTTTGAAAATGCACTATCTTGCGGAGAAAAAGACACAACCACCGTACTTCACGCTGAAAAACGTCTATATTAGGACATATCTTTTTTTAATTACCGATACACTTCACGCCTGTGTCTGATTTTCATTACCTTTACCTGTTTTGCCTTTTCAACTATTTCATAGATAATCCTATAATCCCCAACCCGTATACGCCAATCACTTTCTGAACCGGTGATTTTACGACAGCCCAAAGGTCTTGGATTATTGTTCAAGGCTTTGATATGCGGGATGATGCGGTAATAATCTTCTGCGGAAAGTCTTTTCAGGTCGCGCTCGGCAGACCTCTCAAGATAAACCTCATACACGAGGGTTATGCTCCTTCACGAAATCGTCAAGGCTTCTGAACTTAAGCGGCCTTTTTCTCATATCTTCAAGCATCCTTAAATCCTCCACATCTTCAAGCTGCTCAAGCATATCTTGATAGACATTTATGTTCAAAATAACCGCCGAGGGTTTGCCGTTCTTCAAAATAATTTCAGGAAGTTTTTTCTTAAGAGTAGCCTTCATATTCACTGCCTCCTTTTTCTATAAAAAAAGGATACATCTATCACAGATAATATGTCAATTTATTTTTACCTCACCTCGCCACAGCCCGCAGGATTTTTATGTTTACCTCATGACCGAAATCAAAAATCTCCCACATCTCAATTTTCAAGGCATCAGCGAATTTAGCAAGTATGCCTTTTCTACTTTTTTATAGTAATGAAACTTTTTATACAGTATAATCAAACCACATGGATAGAAGCAATCTCCTTATTGCTCTTGAAAATGGTTGTATTGAATGGCAGAGACACGCCCTCGAGCAAATGATGGAAAGGGGAATCTCAAGAGATACAGTAAAAGAGGTTTTAAAGAGCGGGGAAATTATTGAAGACTATCCAGATGATAAACCGTATCCAAGCGGACTGTTTTTAGGATGGATTGAAGGCGAGCCTCTCCATGTGGTTGCAGCATTTGACTTTTCAGCAGGATGGTGTTTTATCATTACCGCATATAAACCTGATTTGGAACATTTTGAGTCGGATTATAAGACAAGGAGGCAAAAGTGAAAATTACTGCACTATCTGACAGATGCCCATTGTGTGGCGGCGCCAAAAAAAAGGGGAAGACCACAATTACCGTAGATTTGGGATTCGGAGTTGTAGTAGTAAGAGATGTGCCTGCAACTGTGTGCTCACAATGCGGCGCAGATTGGATTGAAGACGCTATTGCCGGCAAGGTGGAAGATATTGTGGATGAAGCCCGCAAGAAACATCATTTAGTAGAAGTGACAACCTTGCTGGCAAATTGATTCACCTCGCCACAGCCCGCCTGTCTGCGTGCTACCTGTCTGCTTTCAGCACAGGCAGACGCACAGGCAGGCAGGATTTTTACAGTTAGCCGTAGTTTTTCTTCATCTGCCATATCTTCCAACCCTCAAATACCCCTTTGTTTCCACATGTCCTTCCTACAATACTGTTCCTTACCTTGCCCCCTTATCACCCGGCACCCGTAAAAACATATCTATTACCTGAACGGCTGCCTTTATTGTGCGGTCGTCCTTTGTTCTGAAGATAGTCAGCAGCTTATTGACATAAACCCGTTCTCTCCGCGTATATTGCCTGGCAGGAATATATTCAGTCGCAATTTCCGTAACCCGCCCCATCTCCGACAGAGGTCTGTAAAACTCCTCCAATGATGTCTTCAGGTATTTACTCAATCTCTTTTGTATAGATTTACCGGCCACCTTATGCAAATTCTCTATTTGCGCCAGTATGCCGTATGAAAGCCCGGCCCCTTCCTCCATCTCCGCCCTCGAAATATCGCGTTCCTCCCTCAACCTCTTTATATTGCGGGCAACCCTGATATCAATTTCATTCTTTACCATTTTAGTATAATACCAATTGACCTCTCTATGATTCAATTACACGAAAAGTAATGTTTTTATTGACATAAATATTACTTTTTTAGTAATATAATGCTATTTGGAGAAGCAGCCCGGTAGTCGCCGGTAAATCTGCAACCAATTGAAAATACAGGATTTCTTTAAAATTCGTCCCCTTTCCTTAACAGGATATTTCTCGTTAAAAAGGGAGGTGGAAAGGATGAAAAACATATTTTTATCGCTAATGCTTTTATTGCTGTTGCCGGTAATTGTTTTCGGCAAAGTCAAAGATAATAAGCCTGTTTTGATTATTATGGCATCCGAACCCGGAGGTAAAAAAACTAACCAATTTAGCTGCCGTTCAAGGGTGTATGCGGATTTTGTTTTTAAAGAGAAAAAAAGCGGCAATCATATGATTGAAGCCATTTGGATAAGGCCTGACGGCAAACGACAGGAGCATACAAGATATGAATCAGCCGGCAACCGCGCATGGTTGTGGCTGGAACTTCATCCATCTTTCGGAGGAAAATTATTCGGCGCAATTGATCAGAGCGCCGGAATGGATGAATTTATAGGCGAATGGAAGTTAAAGGTTTATCTTGACGGAAAGTTTTTAGAAAGAAAATCTTTTTATGTTATTTGCTGAAAGCTGCTGAAAAATCAAAAAAGGAGGTAGCAAATGAAGACAGCAAGATTAGTAAGAATACTTGCAATCATACTGCCATTGTTGTTGTTGGCAGCAGCTGGAACGAGTTGCAGCAAAGGAGGCTCATCCTCAAGCGGAGGGTCAAGTTCAAGTTCGCCGCCGCCAAGCTCGCCGCCGGCAGATTCACCACCGGCAGATTCGCCGCCGCCGGCAACGCCGCCGGCAACAGACACCACAGCGCCGACAGTGTCATCCACGAGTCCGTCAAGTGGCGCGACTGGCGTTGCAATCAACACAGCAATTACCGCCACATTCAGTGAAACAATGGACGCGTCAACCATTACATCGTCCACATTCACCGTAAACGGCATTTCAGGGACGGTGAGCTATTCCGGCGCAACCGCGTCGTTCACGCCGTCAAGCAGTTTAGGTTATTCAACAACCTACACCGCGACGATTACAACGGGCGTGAAAGATATGGCAGGCAATGCGATGGCAAGCGCGTATTCGTGGAGTTTTACCACAGGCGCGGCGCCGACATATATGATGGGGATATATGTGTATGATGTGACTCTTAATAAGGATTTTGTTGGAGCTACGGTCAGTATAAGCGGCTGCACGACAACATCGGCAACCACACAGATAACGAGTTCAAACGGGGGAACCTCTTTTGCCGGAATCCCAAGCGGTTCCACTTGTACTTTCACTGCGAGCGCAAGCGGGTATACCGCATACATTTATCAAGACGGCGTCCGAGCCGATACTTGTACGAAAACAAATATTACTGTTAATAGCGGATGCAATCTTTTTTTAGTAAAACAATAAAATAAACAAACGGCGACCTTTCGGGTCGCCGTAAAGGAGCTAGGGAATGAAGACAGTAAGACTAATAAAACTGTTTACAATCATACTGCCATTTTTTTTGATGGCAGTAGTTGGAACGAGTTGCAGTAAAGGAGGCTCATCTTCAAATGGAGGGTCAAGCTCAAGCTCGCCGCCGGCAGATTCACCGCCGCCATCAAGTCCGCCGCCGTCCAGCGATATAATATGGACAGGGAATGGGACTTTTACAACAAATGGAGGAACAAAAACGATAACATCAACATTGACACAATCATCATCGGGGACAATGAGCGGGACAATGAGATGGCTATCCGATTGGTGATGTTACTAAAAATGGCTATACCGACATTAGCGGGACTGTCAGCGGCAGTAATGTGTCTTTGTCATCAACAGAACCATTTTGCCAGGGTCCGATAAGCGGAAGCGGCACTATTAGTGGCAATACTCTGATTATAACATGGGTTTTTCCGGTAAGCCCATGCTCTCCAACAAGTTGGACATTTAATGTAAATTATACTAAGTAAACTGCAATCAAAACGGCGCCGTTTTTAATTTTATTCTTATGCATCTTATTTATTGCCTTTCCATTTGGGTTAATTGCAGGGACATCTTCCCCCTATTTCCTATTACCACATCCACTCAACCTTATCCCTCAGCTTCTTAAGTTCCTGGTCTCCTGTAAGCAAAGGATAATCCATGTTTATGAGGAAATATTCGGGGTCTGGTTCGTATTTTCGGTATGCCTTCACTTCAATTTGAGCGCATTGAACAGAGAAAGAATAGTGAAAATCTTTGAATGGATACGGATTTTACCTGATCGCACCTGATGACAGAAGTATGTTTAACGCCGCCTTCCGGCGGAGAGAGCAGGACATGAAGCCGGAAAGGTTTTTCCAGACCTCGCCTCTCTTCGGAGCTCTCTTATCGGTCAATGCCGTCTCCTAAAGCGCCCTCAAAGGTTTTT
>JACRNK010000077.1 GCA_016234985.1 Deltaproteobacteria bacterium | reverse complement strand
ACCAAATACATTAAATACATTGCCTTTGTCATTGTCGCATGCTTCCTTGTCTGGTTTACGCCGCATACACTGATTATGACGCCTGGCGAATTAAAGGCGCTTGGAGGGCCGTATCATAAATATCTCGGCCCGTTGGGCATCATGCCTGCCAAGAATACGGCTGTCAATATCATGCTGCTCTTTACCTTCCTGAGTTTTCTTCTGTATCGCCGCTGCAATAAGATTGCCACAGTTTCATGGGCGCCTATCGGCAACGCCGTCCAGATAGCCATATTTGTTGCGGCCATAATCAATATTTCCATACTTGGCGTCTATTACGGCTATTTCACAAATACGGTCTATAAGGTTGCATCATCGGTTCCGCAGGTTGCATCAACCCTTTTCGTCATCATATCCTGCATGATTATAGATGTGCTTATGTTCAAGGGCGCAAAAGAGGTTGCGCCGCTTCAGTGGGGAAAGGTGCCGGACAGAAGCCAGTATGCCCTATTCCTTCTCGCGGTATCATTCACATGGCTTATGGGGCTTATGGGCTTTATCCGTTCAGCCATAAGACAGCACTGGCATGTTTATACCGTATTCAGGGATAATTCCCCCGATGCCTTTACACCGACCATCGGTTATGCAACCAAAGTTGTGTCTATCGGTGTTATTATATTCATGGCCATTGTCATATTTATATTCTGGCTGGCCCATATAAGCGGAAAAAAGAGCGCTTCGCAAGGAGCGCATCACTAATCAGTAAACTGTGGAGGTTTTAAAATGAAAACCTTTTTGAAGGTAGTAATATTCAGTCTGGCAGTGATAATCTTCTATGCCTTTTATGCCGGCAGCATGATTCCGCAGGTTAAACCCGCGCCTCCTCCGGCAGAGGCAAAGTTAGACATGGGCAGCCTGACCATGGAGCAGTTTATACAAATGGGAGATGAAATATTCCATGGCAAAGGCACATGCGAGCTTTGCCACAATCCTGTCGGCGGCAGGGCTCCTTTGCTGGATCAGGCCGGCAAGGTAGCGGAGGAAAGGCTTAAAGACTCTCGCTATAAGGGCAAGGCAAAAACAGGCGAAGAATATTTAAGAGAATCAATGGTTGAGCCGTCTGCCTTTGTTGTTGTGGGTTTTGGCGTAACAGGGACGAACGACACACAGAGCCCCATGCCGAATGTTTCCACAGGCGCTATAGGCCTTAAAGGTTTTGAGGTTGACGCGGTTATAGCATATCTCCAGCAAAAGGCAGGCGTTACCGTGACAGTGCAACTGCCAAAAGAGGCTCCGTCAGCGGCGGCAAAAGAGGAGGCTCATCCAGCAGCCCCTGCAAAAACTGCAGAAGAGGTTGTTAACAAATATGGGTGCGGAGCATGTCATAAGATAGCAGGTCAGCAGGGCGCGCTTGGCCCTGACCTTACAAAGATAGGGGCAAAGAAGAATAAAGATTATCTCAGAAGGGGTATATTAAATCCCAATGCAGATATTGCGCCTGGCTTTCCGGCTGGTATGATGCCGCCCGATTACGGAACCAAGATACTGGCAGGAGAGGTTGAGATGCTGGTTGACTATATGGCGAAATCCAAATAGAGAGGTTAGAACATGAAAATACCCAGACTGTTATTGTTTGTAATCCTTGTAGCCGTCAGCTATTTTATTTTTAAGGCGCCGGGACTCTTTATCAAACAGCCCATACCATCCAGCCTTATCGTGATGTATATGTTCTTTGCTGTGGTTACAATCCTCCTCTGGATGACATCTACGGAAGAGGGAATGCAGGGGCTTGTCGGCCCTATAAAAAGAATGATTGAAGACCCGGCTAAAAAGACATTAAGGAACATTGTATTTGTTATTGTTCCGATTGTTGCTGCGGGCATAACATATACGCAATTGAAGCCAAGTTATGAGGCGCCTGTGGAACTCAGGTCTATCCACCCTGCGCCGCCGTCAACCGTTAAGGTCTTCGGCAAGACATTTAATCTTATGACCCTTGAGAATCCTTACAGGAAGTTTGAAAAAGAAGACCCTGCAAAGTTTGCCCAATTAGTTAAAGAAGGCGGAGAGGTATATTTTAAAAATTGTTTCTATTGTCATGGTGATAAGCTGGACGGCAGAGGCCATTATGCCCACGGTTTTAACCCATTGCCTGCAAACTTCACGGATATAGGAACCATTGCTCAACTTCAGGAATCATTCCTTTTCTGGAGAATTTCAACAGGCGGGCCAGGGCTTCCAAAGGAAGGCGCGCCGTGGATATCCTCCATGCCTGTCTGGGAAAATTTTCTTACAGAAGACGAGGTCTGGAAGGTAATACTCTTCCTGTATAATTATACCGGCTATGTGCCGAGGTCATGGGCGAAGTAAATCGTAAATTACATAAAAGGATGGTTAAAAACATATGAAGAGAAAACTCCTGTTTTTATTTGCCTTAAGCATAATGCTGATGTCGATTCAGGCATGGGCAGCGCAGGGCAATAAAGAAAATGGAAAGACAATATACGATAAAAAATGCTGGTGGTGCCACGGCGACAAAGGCGCCGGCGATGGCCCGGCAGGCAAATTTTTAAACCCTCCGCCCAGGGATCTGACAGCAGGCTGGTATAAATTCAAGACAACGCCGTTTGACGAGATAACCCCTGCGGATGAAGACATATTCAGGATGATAAGCGGCGGCATGAATCACATATCTCTCTGGAAAGGGATGTCAGGCACATCCATGCCCAATTGGGATGATGTGCTTAAAGAACAGGAGAGGTGGGACATTGTTGCATATATCAAGACATTCAGCGGCTTAGAGCAGCCTGCAAAAGGGCCGATTGATTATAAAAACCAGGTCAAGTCATCCAAAGAGAGCATTGAAAAGGGCAAAGAGATTTT
>JACRNK010000070.1 GCA_016234985.1 Deltaproteobacteria bacterium | reverse complement strand
TGGCCGAATGTCCTGATGACAACGCCGTCAACATAGCGCGACAACACCCGCGCCGTGTCTTTTATGGGTTCGCCGCGGCCTATCTGCGAATCCCTCTGGCTTATGAAAATGGCGTTGCCACCGAGTTGATACATGGCGGTTTCAAAAGAAACCCGCGTCCTCGTTGACGCCTTTTCAAAGATAAGCGCAATGGTCTTGCCGATCAAAGGATGATGCGGGATGCCCTGCTTATGCCTCGCTTTAAGAAGTGCGGCCTTTTGAAAGATGGTATCTATTTCTTCTTTTGTAAAATCAAATATGGTCAGGAGATTCATTTGTTTTTATCTTCTACCATATTATAATAATAATCTCAAGATGTTGTATAAGAAATAAGATATCTTGACATCATCAATACATCTTTCTAATATCTTTAAAGGTAAAAAGGGCATAACCATGAAATTTGAGATTTTGAACCTGAATCCCGACATCTTAAAGGGGATACAAGACGCCGGTTTTGAGCATTGCACCCCTATACAGGAGCAATCCCTGCCTGAGTGCCTTGCAGGGAAAGACGTTATAGCCCAATCCCAGACAGGCTCAGGAAAGACCGCCGTATTTCTGCTTACCATATTCAGCAGGCTTTCGGCGGCCAAGCCGGGAGATTCAGGAAAACCGAGGGCGTTGGTGATGGTGCCGACAAGGGAGCTTGCCACGCAGGTCATTGACGACTGCGTAAAACTGAGCAGGCACTTCCCTTTCAGGTCTGTGGCCGTATACGGCGGCGTGGAGTACGACAAGCAGATACAGGCCTTTAAAAGAGGGGTGGACCTTGTAGTAGCCACTCCCGGGCGCATGATAGACCTTTACAAGTCAAGGACGCTTTCCCTTGACGACATGGAGATATTCGTCATTGACGAGGCCGACCGGATGTTCGACATGGGGTTTGCCCCGGACATAATGTACATAGCCGGCCGACTGCCTAAGAAAAAGCCGAGGCAGACCATGCTCTTTTCCGCGACCATAGACGACAACGTCAGGAGCCTTGCATCCCGATACATGAAGCCCGACCCCGCGATGATCGAGATAGAGCCTGATCAGGTGACCGTGAACACAATAGACCAGAAGGTTATTTACTGCTCCAACGAGGAGAAGCTCCCTATGCTGCTGACGCTGCTTAAGAGGAGCGAGGTGGAACGCAGCATCATATTCACGAATATGAAGAGGACGGCGGAGATGCTCGGGTGGAAGCTTGCCGCCAACGGCTTGTCCGCAAAGGTGCTGACAGGGGACGTGAGCCAGGACCGCCGTCATAAGATCATTGATGGGATGAAGTCCGGCAATATCAGGATGCTGGTGGCGACCGACGTGGCAGCCAGAGGACTTCACATAGACGGGATAACGCACGTAATCAACTACGATCTGCCGGAGGACGCTGCCAACTATGTGCACAGGATCGGCAGGACGGCAAGGGCCGGGAAAAGCGGCAAGGCGTACAGCCTTGCGTGCGAGGACCACGTCCTTAATCTCCCTGAGATAGAAAAGTATATAGAGCGCAAGATAGAAAATGAATGGATAGAGACCTCGGAGATGGTAAAAGACATAGCCCCGGCGTACAGCTATGGAAGGGGAGGAAGGGAAAAGGGGTTTGAAAGAAAGACAGGGAAACCCGGCGGCCCGGAAAACAGCCGAAAGGATAGGCACGGAAAGCCCTTTTCAAGGGACGGCTCAAAAGACAGGCCAAAAAACAGGGGAGCACAGCCTAAGATAGAGAAGAGAGGCGCTCGACCCTCCGGGGAATGGGCCGCTCAAACCGCGCCCGCTGCGGTATCGCCTCAGTTAGCCGCGGAGCGCGGAGAAACAGGCCCAAAGGAAGTTAAAGAAAAGGGCGGGATCCTGAAACGTTTTTTTAAAAAGATACTTAAAAAGTCATGATGGGATCTGCCTGTTTTAAACCTCTTTCAACACACCTTCCAATACCCTCATCATCTCATCCACATCTTTTTCCGTCACAACAAGCGGCGGGATAAAACGCAGTATGGTATCGGAAGTGCAGTTTATTAAGAGACCTTTTTCCATACATGACTTCACGATATTTGCGCCTGGAATAGTCAACTCCATGCCGACAATCAAGCCCTTTGCCCGCACCTCTTTGATGAACGGAAATTCTTTCTGCAACCTGCTTACTTTTTCAAAAAGATATTTTCCGACCTTTTGGCAATTTTCCAGCATCCCCTCTTCCAGCACTGCTTTCAGCGCGGCAATACCCGCTGCTGTTGCAAGAGGATTGCCGCCGAAGGTGGATGCGTGAGTCCCCGGAATAAAACTCTTTGCAATCTCGTCTGTTGCAAGCATTGCGCCAATGGCAACGCCGCCTGCCAGTCCCTTTGCCAGAGTCATAATATCCGGCGCAACACCGTAATGTTCATAAGCAAATAGCTTTCCCGTGCGTCCCATGCCGATCTGAACCTCGTCAAAAATAAGAAGCATGCCTTTTTCTTTGCAGAGCTCCTTCAACCCCTTCAGATAATTATCGGACGGAATATTCACCCCGCCCTCGCCCTGAATCGGCTCCAACATAATAGCCGCTGTATCTTTTGTTACAGCCTTTGCCACGGCATCCACATCATTGAACGGCGCATAGATAAATTTTTCCAGAAGCGGCTCAAAACCAGCCTGAAACTTCTTCTGGCCTGTAGCCGCAAGTGTCGCCATAGTCCTTCCGTGAAAGGACTTTTCCATTGTAATTATCTGAAATTTATTCTCGCCCTTATCCTTGAAATATCTCCTCGTAAGTTTGATTGCAGCCTCATTCGCTTCCGCGCCGGAGTTGCAGAAAAACGCCTTTTCCGCAAACGAATTTTTGCAGAGAATTTCCGCAAGCTCAGCCTGCGGCTCAATGTGATAGAGATTGGAAATATGGATGAGCCTTTCTGCCTGCTCCTGGATTGCCTTTACAACCTTGGGATGACAATGGCCAAGATTGCATACGGCAAGACCTGCCACAAAATCCAGATACTCTTTCCCGTCCGCATCCCAAACCCTGCATCCCTTGCCTTTTGTAATGGCAATGGGGAAACGGTTATAGGTATTTGCAATATATTTGCCCGTTAGGTTTATGATTTCCTGTGTGTTCAAACTATCCTCACTATTGAAAGTATAAAAAGATACCAAATCAAAACCCAAAATTCAAAAGAAAAACCATGCCAACCTAAAAAACTGCCCCTGTTGCCTTTTTATAGAAATGAAGATTGTGGTTAAGTCTATTTTTGGGTAAGTTAAAGCAATTTCAGGAATTCATCCACGGTAAGACCACTACTGCGGATAAGGGCACGGAGAGTGCCGACTGACAGTTCTTTATGTTGCGGGATTGATAGATTAACACGGATGCCTTGTTTGACCATCACTAAGTGACTGCCGACTTGTCCCATAGATTCCCATCCGGCCTTTTGAAATGCCTTCACAGCATCCTTGCCGGATATATTGCCCAGCCTTCCCATGTCTACACTGCCACAACAATCTGCTGCTGAACAACCTTTTTAGGCAAGGCAGATACGGCTTTCTGGTCTTCGGCCCATAACCAGGCTGTTATGGCCTCCTTGATGTTCTCAAGGGCTTCTTCTTCATTCTTACCCTGAGAAACGCAGCCCGGAAGAGCCGGGCATTCCGCAACAATCCATCCATCCTCAGCATGTTCAAGGGTTACATGAAATATCATATCTGCTCCTGATAAAATCAGTTTAAATACAACTTAACATCCAGAACCTTTGCTGTCAAGCGTATTAAACCAAAAAATGCTTCTTCTCCATTCATTGACTTAACCTTTTCTCCGAGCCTTAATTACCCTGTCTATCCCTGCAAAATCTTTTATAATAGTTACATTCTCAAACATATTGCCCTGCACTATCAGATTCTTTATCTTTTCTGCCTGACCATAACCCATTTCAAGCATCAAACAGCCTCCGGCGGTCAGATATTCAGGCGACTCAGAGATAATCCTGCGGTAGAAATCCAGACCATCTTCGCCGCCGTAGAGAGCAATGCTCGGCTCATAATCTTTTACCTCCGGCTGAAGTTCAGCCCACATCTTTTTTGAAATATACGGCGGATTGGAAACAATCAAGTCGGCTTTCAGATTCAAACCTCTTAATGGCTCAAACAGGTTTCCTTGTATAAAGGCTATCCTATCTGCAACACCATGTCTTTCGGCATTTTCCCTTGCCACAGCCAGAGCCTCTTCCGATATATCAGCAGCAATCTGCAACACCATGTCTTTCTGCATTTTCCCTTGCCACAGCCAGAGCCTCTTCCGATATATCAGCAGCATATATCTTGAAATCAGGCATCGCCTTCGCTAGAGAGATTGCAATGCAGTCGCTTCCGGCGCATAAGTCTAAAATGACGAGATGTGGGATGTGGGATATGGGAAGTTTCAGAGTTTCTTCAATTATCAACTCCGTCTCAGGTCTCGGTATCAAAACATCTCTTGCAACCTTGAACCCAAGCCCCCAAAACTCCTGCTCGCCAAGAATATATTGGGACGGTTCTCTTTTTATCCTCCGCTCAACAAAATTAATAAATTCTTGCAAGATATGATAAGAGAGATGGCTTGCATGATTTAAATGAAGCTCCATCCTTTTACAATCAAGCACATAAGCAAGAAGATACTCCGCCTCTGTTTTTGCATCAGGGACATCATAGCTTGCAAGATAATCCTCTGCCCATAAAAGAGTTTCCCATATAGTCCAATTTTTTTTAACAGCCAATGCCATATATTTTTCCTGCCTGCTCCCTACTGCTTACTGCCTACTTCTTATATATCTCCGTCCCCACCCCCGCGTCCGTAAAAACTTCCAAAAGAACCGCATGTTCCACCCGGCCATCAATGATGTGCGCCTTTGACACACCGCCTTTTAAGGCATCAAGGCAGCATTCTAATTTCGGGATCATACCGCCTGTTGCGACTTCTTTCTTGATAAGATTTTTTGCTTCCTGCATGTTAATCGCTGAAACGAGTTTTTTATTCTTATCCAGAACGCCCTGAACATCTGTCAGGAGTATCAGCTTTTCTGCCTTCAAAGCTGTTGCGATCTTTCCGGCAACTGTATCTGCATTGATGTTGTATGTTTTGCCGTCATCACCTACGCCCACCGGCGCTATCACCGGTATAAACTTGCTCTGGTCAAGGGTTTCTATGACATGGGGATTTACGGCCTTTACCTCGCCTACCATGCCCATGTCTTCACCTTTGTTCTTGAATTTCTTAGCCTTGATGAGTCCTCCGTCCTTGCCGCTGAGTCCCACAGCCTTTCCGCCAAGGTGATTGATGAGCGCAACAATCTCCTTGTTCACCTTGCCGACCAGCACCATCTCAAC
>JACRNK010000069.1 GCA_016234985.1 Deltaproteobacteria bacterium | reverse complement strand
TTTCTTGTCAGCAACACATAAACTGTCCACATCTGTAGCACATGAATTGTCCTGTTTTATGGTTTCATATTTTCAAGGAGGAAACCATGAGACGGACAGAGATACTACAGTGGGTCAGGAAGATGAGATTTGAAGAGATATATGAGACATGGACAGAAAGAAATCTTACACAGGAAGAAGCGGCAAGGATGCTTGGGGTATGTTCCCGGACATTCAGGCGATATATTGATCGTTACGAAGAAGAAGGGATAGAAGGGCTTAAGGACAAGCGGCTTACCCAAGCCTCATTTCGCCGCGCCCCTGTAGATGAAGTATGCGCCTTAAATGAGCGGTATAAGAGCCGATATAGGGGATGGAATGTGAAACACTTTTATAGCTGGTATGAGCGTGATGGTGGCAGACGAAGCTACACATGGGTAAAAAACACCCTTCAAAGAGCCGGATTAGCGGCAAGAGGCAAAAAGAAAGCCGTTCATCGCAAACGGAGAGAGCCGTCCCCCCCTTGCCGGAATGCTCCTCCATCAGGACGGAAGCAGACACGAATGGGTGGAAGGAAAACAGTGGGATTTGATTATAACTATGGACGATGCCACCAACCCCCTACCCCCTACCCCCTACACCCTACCCCCTACCCAGGGCATTTGGGATACAAAAGGGGCGGCTTCCCAAAGAACTTGCCTATCACAAGATAACCGACATGAAGGAAGCCAATCCCCGATTAAAACATTCGGGGACTATATTGCAGATGTATATATGCCTGCCTACAATGCAGAATTCATGCATCCTGCATTAGAACAAGGGACAACGTTTATCCCATGGATGGGGACAAGTCTGGATGATATTCTATGCGAACAGCATGAGAGGACAGTAAGCTCTGACAACTGTGTAAGTTTTGATGGAAAGACCCTGCAAATACCAAAAGATGAATACAGGTGCAATTACATAAGGGTAAAGGTGCGGTTACATCGGTATACAGACGGAGCGCTGGCTATATTCCACGGGCCAGGAAAACTGGTTGATTATGATGCCGATGGAAATTATAAGACAAAGGAGAAGCAGGAGAACAAGGATGCTGCATAGAATCTGCCATAAAGAACAGAAAGGCAAGAAGGGTGCTTCGGGCTACGCCCTCCGCACCCTTCTTCCTGAATTAAAAAGCGGACAATTCATTTGCTCTAAAAGCGGACAATTCTATTTGTTGACAACAGATTTAAGAATTTCTGAAGCCTATAGAACTTTTCTGAATCGGTTCTGTGAGAGCGTTCCACCTTGCCGTTTGGCTTTGGACAAAGTGAGGGTGTAGGGGGTAGGGTGTAGGGTGTTTGTGTAAAAGGATGATCCCTTGGCATCTTCAAGGGATGTGTTTTCGGTTCACCGGTATAGGCATTGGTAAAAACACTGTCATTATCAGTGCGTATGGATTTAAGTTTAAAGGGGAAACATTTTAAAATATATTTCAGGAAATCCAAGCTATTCGTATTAGAGCGCTCTGCATAGAGCTTGGTAAACTTCATTCGTGTAGCGTCATCCAGAGCTCTTTACTGGACACAATTATTGGGCCTATAACCGCCGATAATCTTCTTATCCATCTGGATATGCCCTGGATACGGCATCTCATACAAAATAGGTGTTTTTACTCTCTTTCTAAGCTTTTTAATAAGTCCTTCTACACCCTACACCCTACCCCCTCTGCGTTTATATTGTAGCTCTTGATAATGAGACGCCATAATCCTTCTTAAGAAAGGACTTTAATCTATCCGGACCCATGTGTGTGGATTTACGAAGCCTTACGATGAGCTTCTGCAAATCCTCTTTTGTTTCCTTTGGAGAGTTCTTGGGTCTTTTTGATGAATCTAAGAGGCTTTGCTGGTCTTTACCCGAGGCTTCGTATCTATTAAGCCACTTATAGAATGTTTTCCGGGCTATACCGAAGTATTTACAGACCTTTGAAACATTGCGAGATTTATAATACATAAAAATCCATGCTAACCTTTTTCTTATAAGTTGGTTATAATTAGGGGGTAGGGGGTAATGTTTAGACATGGGTAACACCTCCGTAAGATGGTTTTATTGTCAAAGATTATCTTACTCATGGGTGTTACCTATGTCTATAAACTTTACATAGCAAATTTGATTTATCCTTGACAAGACTAATACAGTTTTTGTATAGTATAAAATCTCAAAATTAGTAATGAAAGTGGCTATAAAAGATATACCTGCAGAAGGATTGCATCTCAATATTGCAGAAAACGGGAGTGAGCTGCAAACTATTGCAGGAAAGACGGATTTTTGTATTCTTTCACCTGTCTCAGCCGATATTGCCCTTTTTAAAACTGACGAAGAAATTATTGCACAAGGAAGCATGGCAGCGCTTCTAATACTGCAGTGCTCAAGATGTTTAAAAGAATTTGAGTATAAAATAAGTTCTAAGATAGAAAATATTTATACGCTAATGCCAGAACAGGGCATAAAAGAGCGCGGGCTTACAAGGAAAGATGCAGGCATTAACTATTTAGAAGGCAGCGAGATTGATATAAAT
Source organism: Deltaproteobacteria bacterium (assembly GCA_016234985.1). Classification (GTDB taxonomy): domain Bacteria; phylum Desulfobacterota; class GWC2-55-46; order UBA9637; family UBA9637; genus JACRNJ01. The sequence goes on along the minus strand of JACRNK010000069.1, from coordinate 370 downwards.
GCATTCCTTTTTGAGCAGCTATCGTTGGACATGCCCATGCAGCCTGTATGTAAGTCCGACTGCAAGGGGCTCTGCCCGCGCTGCGGTGCCGACCGGAACACCACCCCGTGCGACTGCCGGGAAGAGGGCGACGCGAGGCTCGCGAAGCTCAAGTCGCTCCTGGCCTGAAGCTCCCGCCGGCGGCGAGGCCCCGAGGCGCTTCCCCGAAACCAACGATCCCGAGAGGTGAACTGCCATGCCGAATCCGAAGCACCGACACAGCAAGACCCGCCGCGACCTGCGGAGGGCGCACGACTTCCTTCAGGAGCCCGGGCTCTCGAAGTGCCAGAGCTGCGGCGCGACGAAGACCCCTCACCGCGTCTGCCCCGAG